>JAUWEO010000243.1 GCA_030608245.1 Candidatus Latescibacterota bacterium | reverse complement strand
AGCGCTTCAGCCAGGGGTAAGGATCTCTGTCCTGCTGTCGGTGGGGATAGTTCTGACAACAACTGTGGCCGATATCAACAGTCAAGTAGACTGGCACGCCGCTGTTTTTGTCGTTGACCCGCCGGTAGAGCTCCTCGGCCTGTTCTATGGTGTATGGCGCCTCACTGGGGTTATACATCTGCTCCCAGAGGATGAAATCCTGTTCCTGCTGCTCAGCCAGAAGAGAGAGGTCCTGGAGGCTTTTTATAAGACTGCCAATACGAGATTTGTACTTGTCTGCATCCGTCCAGTCGCTGACGCTAATGGCGTCGAAATGCCCGCCAACACCTCGGACGCCCATCTTTGTCGCCAGCCTTATCGCCCCCTCACACCATCTGACTCCTTCGGCTCTGACTTCATCGTCGGGATGACTCAATAGATTAAAACAGTGAGGCATTAGCCCGGTGTAGTAGTCAAATATCCGAATCCCGTATTCCTCTGCCTTCTGCTTGATCTCTGTTGCTAGACGATCTCTGGCCGGTTCGGGGACAAAGATAGGGTCCAGCAGGTCAGAACAGAATTCAACCCACCTCAACCCGAGCTGATTTTTCACGATCTCCAGCCACTCCTCTGGCTGTGGCCATCTCTTGCGGGCAAAGGCCAGATTGACCCCTAATTTTAGATTTGCCATTGATTGCTCCTGGGTTTGCACTGAAGTTCAGCGAACGGGTTCCTGCAATATTCTATTTGCCTTTAGTCTTGATAATGCCAAATTAAACCTGCCGATTGTGTTTAGGCTTGTTTGTTAGACTTACGCCTTCGAGCAACCTCAGGAGGGGAATCGAGGGCAGAAGCCCTCTCCCACAAAAGGTCCACTTAAAGTTTTCCCCTGTGGGAGAGCCCTTTCGGGCTCGACATTCCTCAAGCCAAGAGAATGTAACATTTGTCAGGTTAAGGGATCTGAATTTCATCCCACCTTAGCGCATCTCCTGGCCGCCGGTGACATTGACCGCCTGGCCGGTCATGTAGCCGGATCCCTCGCTGGCTAAAAAGACGACCACGTTGGCCACATCCTGGTAGGTGCAACCTCTTCCCAAGGGTACCTGCTGTTCATACCTTTTTCTGACCTCCTCCTTGGATATTCCCCATTTCTTCGCATACTGGCCGTAGAGGCTGTCAACCCACAGGGGAGAATCCAACAGGTTGCCCGGGCACACTGCGTTGACTCTTATCCCGTAAGGCGCTAAGTCTAAGGCTATGCTCTGGGTCAATCCAATCCCGCCGAATTTTGAGGCCGCATAGGCCGAGTTCTTGTAGCTCCCTCTCTTGCCCGATTTGGAGTTGATCTGAATGATCACCCCGCTTCCCTGCTTTTTCATCACCTGGGCCACTTCCCGGGCAGAGAGGAAATAGCCGGTGAGGTTGACATCGATAACCTTTCGCCACTGCTCTTCGGAAAATTCCGTGATCTCGTGGGCGATGAGGACCCCGGCATTGCTCACCAGGATGTCTATTTTGCCGAATTCTTCCATTGTTCTCCGCACCATCTCCGCTACCTGTTGGCTGTTGGTGACATCCGCACAAAGGGGCAGGGATTTCCGCCGGTATTTTTCTGTGATCTGGTTTGCCGCAATCTGGGCAGTCTCCAGATTGACATCGGCAATCACCACCGCTGCCCCTTCTTGGGCTAAGCGCCTGGCGATAGCCTCACCGATCCCCTGGCCGGCGCCGGTAATTATCGCCACCTTGTCCTCAAGTCTCATCTGTCATCACCACTTTCAGGCCAATCCCGCTTTTTGCCGTCTGGATGGCCTCCACAATCCGATCGAGGGGAAACCGGTGCGTAATAAGGCCCATCGCCTTTACTTTTCCAGAGGAGATCAGTTCCAGAGCTCGGAGATACTGCTCCCGATAAGAGGCAAAGGCACCAAAGACAGATATCTCTTTGTAATGAATAATGTTGCTATCAAGATCAATTATTGAATTCTGCTTAGGTAGGCCAGCGAAGAAGCTCACTCTGCCTTTCTTGGCGGCAATTTGCAGGGCCTGCTGTTGCGCTTTACCCGAAGAGCAGGCCACGATTGCCACATCTGCGCCCTCTCCCTGGGTCAACTCCAGTATTTTCTCTACTGGGTCTTCTCTTTCGACATCAACTATACAATCTATTGAGGAACAATCTCTGGCTAACTGTAGCCTTTGAGGGGAGAGATCTATCAGAATTATCCGCGAGGCCCCACTTGCTCTGGCCAACTCCGCATGCATCCGTCCGATAGGCCCAGCACCGAAGATGGCCACCGTGTCTCCAGGTTCTATCTTCAAATAATCCTGGCCATTTATGCAGCAGGAGAGTGGTTCCACTATCGATGCCTCCTCAAATGAAATCCCCTGAGGAAGCTTTAGAACACTTTCCTGCCGGACAGCCTCCCGAGGGACGGCAATATATTGAGCAAACCCTCCTGAGTAGAAGTAACCAAGAGCCTTCCCGCTCGGACACAGATTGACATATCCCTTCTGACAATATTTGCATTTACCACAGCCCACTGAGGTCACTAAGGTCACTGGCTCACCCACCTCGTAGCCGTTCACTCCTTCTCCCACTTCTGCAACAATTCCAGCGATTTCATGCCCGATAATGTGCGGGGGGACAACATTCTTCTGTCC
>JAUWEO010000231.1 GCA_030608245.1 Candidatus Latescibacterota bacterium | reverse complement strand
AAAATAAACGGACAATGGGTCAATCAGATCAGATGTTTTAGATAACCTTGATATCAGGAATTTCCATTTATTGGACGCAGATAAACGCAGATTGTCAAGATTATAAATATTATTTTCTGCGGTTATCGGCGAAAATCTGCGTCCTGATTAATTTAAGGTAACCAAAGTGAAGCTGAGTTGTTTGCTCAAAGCGTTGCCAGAGGCAGTGGTGACTGGAGACCCTGACATTGAGGTCAGAAAAATCGAATGCGATTCCCGACGCACAACAGAAGGAGACCTTTTCGTTGCCGTCAGGGGCTTTCAGACCGATGGGCATGACTTTGTGGATGAAGCTCTGGCTAAAGGGGCCAGGGCTGTTGTTTTGGAACAGGAGGGGTTCTCCCAAGAGGTGACACTGGTCAAGGTGCCTGATTCTCGAAAGGCGCTTGCGATCTTATCGGATGAATTCTATGGGCATCCCTCTCAGAAGATGCGGCTGGTGGGTATCACCGGGACAAACGGCAAGACCACGGTTTCCCTCCTGGTAAGAGAGGTTTTCGAAGGTGCGGGCATGAAGACCGGGCTTATCGGCACCATCAACTACCAGGTGGGCGACCAGTCTCGTGCTGCCGACAGAACTACCCCTGAATCCTTGGATTTAAACAGAATGTTGGCAGAGATGTTGAGCTTTGGACAGCAGGCAGCAGTAGTGGAAGTTTCCTCTCATGCCCTCGCCTTAGACAGAACCTACGGAGTAAGGTTTAACACCGCTGTTTTTACAAATTTGAGCAGAGATCACCTGGATTTTCACCGTACCTACGAGCAGTACTTGAAGGCCAAAGGGAAACTTTTCAGGAACTTGAATCATTCTACTGGAGCCAAGGCAGTGATCAATATAGACGATCCCGCCTCTGAACAGATCATCCACTGGACTAAAACACCGGTGTTGACCTATGGTTTCTCCCCAAAGGCGATGGTTTGTCCTCTCGATTTCAAACTTGACTGGAAAGGAATGAGACTCCTGGTGAAGACCCCGGAGGGGGAACTCAGAATTAAGACAAGTCTAAAAGGCAAGTTTAATATTAGAAACATCTTGGCAGCAATTGGAGTGGGACTTGCAAACGACTTAGAGTTGCGGCTCATCGGGGAGGCGATCCGAAAGGTACAGATAATTCCGGGCCGCTTCGAGCAGATAGACTGCGGTCAACCATTCTCAATAACGGTTGACTATGCTCACACTCCAGTTGCGTTGGAGGCACTCCTGGGGGCGGTAAAGGAACTGACCTCTGGCCGGGTCATCTTGGTATTCGGCTGTGGAGGCGATCGAGACAGAGGCAAGCGTCCACTTATGGGGAAAGTGGCCTCTAAGATGGCAGATATATGCTTTGTCACCTCGGATAATCCCCGCAATGAAGACCCAGACGAGATCATAAACCAAATCACCGCAGGCATGAACAAAAGAGTCTATCAAGTTGTGCCTGACCGGAAGGAAGCCATTGCCTCTGCCCTGAAGGTTGCCGGGAGGACAGATGCAGTGGTCATTGCTGGTAAGGGACATGAAAATCACCAGATAATTGGAGATAGGACCATTCCCTTCGACGACCGGCTGGTGGTCGGAGAAATCCTGCAGACTGGACTATGAGAGGAGTTTCAATAGAAGAGATTATCGGCACCGTTGGTGGCCAGGTGAAGGGGAATCTTGTCCATTCATTCCTGAGCGTCAATCCAGAAGGTGTTTCCATAGATTCCCGAACGCTCCGGGGAGGGCAGATATTCTTTGCCCTCGAGGGGGAAAGATTTGATGGCCACCAATTTGTGCCCCGAGTATTCCAGAAAGGTGCCAGTGCAGCCGTAGTCCGGCGAGATTATCCGGCGCTCCAAAGCGGTAGTGGGTTGTTGATCAGAGTAGATGATCCGCTACGGGCCCTACAGAGACTGGCAGCTTTTTACCGCAGGAGTTTTCGCATTCCATTTGTTGCCATCACCGGGACAAATGGCAAGACCACCACAAAGGATATGACCGCAGAGATTCTGAGCACTCGGTTTAAGGTGCTCAAGACAGAGGGTAATCTTAATAACCATATTGGTCTTCCACTCACACTCCTACGGCTTTCTCCTCAACACCAGATTGGAGTAGTGGAATTAGGGGCAAGTGCCCCGGGGGAGATAAGACAGCTTGCAGAGTTAGCCGCTCCCGAGGTGGGCCTCATTACTAATATCGGCCCGGCTCACCTGCAGGGCTTTGGCACCATTCAAAGAGTAGCCCAATCCAAGGCAGAGCTGGTAGAATATCTGAATAACTCAGGTACTGTTGTGCTCAATATGGATGACCCTCGCCTACAGACTATAAGTGAGAAAGTTAAGGGGAGAGTCGTAGGGTTTGGAATCAAGGCCAGGAGTGATTTTCAGGCGAAAGTCCTTTGCTGGGATCAGAACGGGTGCGGTAGGATTAGCCTGAGAGGGACAGAGATTCAACTCAAAGCACCGGGATTACATAATATTTACAATGCCTTAGGAGCTATAGCTGTTGCGGGGCATTGGGATATGTCACTGGAAGAGTGCAAGCGGGCGCTGGAGGATTTTCGCCTCACTGCCTTAAGATGTGAGATGAGGGAGAAAAACGGGGTGAAGTTCATCAACGACACCTACAACGCCAATCCGGTCTCGACCAGAGCTGCATTGGAACTGCTTATCTCCCTGAAGCCTAAAGGTCGAGGGCGACTCATTGCCGTGCTGGGGGATATGTTAGAGCTGGGAGGGTATGGTCCCCAGGCTCACGAACAGATTGGCCAGTATGTGGCAGAAAGCGATATCGATTACCTGTTCACCGTAGGAGAGTTGTCCAAGCTAACCTCTCAAAGGGCGGCCAGCCTGGGAATG
>JAUWEO010000008.1 GCA_030608245.1 Candidatus Latescibacterota bacterium | reverse complement strand
TAGCCCCTACCATCACCTGAAGCCCTTCTGGTTGGAAAGCCGTCGTTCTCACCTGGGCCCCAACCGCTGTAACACCCAACAGAATCAGCATTATGGAACACCCCCATAGCCTTCTGAACATTACAAACCTCCTTTCTGCTTGGAATTGAAATTCCGAGATCAAAATAGACAATTGGGCCACAAAGCCACCGAGGCACGAAGATTAAATAGCATTGGCCTTCTTTGTGTCTTCGTGTCTTTGTGGCCAACGTTCTCAGTAAGCCACACTAATAGTTTTGTTCACCGTTTTAACGCCTGCATCACCACTGACTTTTGTCACACAGAGATAAAGCCCCGGGACAACCAGGTGGTCGGAGCTATCTTTTCCATCCCAGGTGATTCCACTGTAATTCCCGGTAGTTCCCAGCTCCGGTCCGTAGTAGTTCCCAGGTTCAGGGTAAAGAGTTCTCACTGAATTGCCCCCGAGGTCATATATCTCAACACTCACCTGCCTGGATTTGGCAACCTTAACAACTGTAAAATCTATATTAGCAATATCATTAACGCCATCTCCATCAGGGGTTATCGTTCTGGGCTCGATCTTCAGATTGCTTATAAGTCGTTCTTCATCTGCCAGAGCAGGGAGCACCACGGTGGTAGCATTTTTGACCGCTGGGTCAGGGGCTGCTCTCTGCCAGGACCCTGCCAGCCCCGAAACAAAGGCCTCAAATACCGTAGAGTTAAGGAACGGAATACACTCAAACTGAATCTCTACCGAGTCTTCTTCTGTAAACAAAAACCTGGGAAGTGTCACTAAGAGCGAATCATCGTTGGTTGTTACCGCCTCAGGGGCTATCTCTTCTCCTCCGATCTTTAGCTCCACTTTTTGGGCCAGGGAAGGGGTTTCAACCAACATCCTGTTGAACCCGGTAATCTCCTCCTCCACTACCTCAGATTCGCCCCGCAGCTCAGGATCCAAGTACAGCCATTCTTCTTCTGTAATTTCATTGTTCTGTTGGTCATAAAAACGCCGTACCACCTGAACTACTCGTCCCCTTTGGGATCCAGGAAATTGATTCCATTGGGTTTCGCTAACTTCCCTGTTCCAACGATTGTACCAATGAATAGTTCCTATCTCTGGCATCCTGAGGGTAAGGGAGAAGGTCTGAGGTATACCAGCTTGAGGAACTTTGTAGGTTCTGATCTCACTGTATACGGTACTTATAGCGGGCGGAGAAAATGAAAGGGTTACCGAATTCAGAGATGGAACCGCCTCTGGGTTTTCGGACAGAAGGTTAACCTCAAGCTGGAGATATCTTCTGGGGGAGGGAGAAAGAAACCTCTCCCCTGAGCGCAGATAAGGGGAACTCCACGGGCTCCAATGTTTCGCAACAGCTACCGTGTCGGTCACCACCGGCCCCCGCAGGGACGGAGGTCTTTTGTTCCACATCTCTTCCGTCATCTCATTGCCCATTGTATCATAATAACGGATTATTTCCCTCACTTTCTCCCCGGTCTTTGTCCTGACTTCAATCCTTGTCCCCGGAGGAGTGTCAGCATCCCAGGACACAGAAGTGAGATTCACAGTTTTCCCCACATCGATTAGGGGAGAAGTCAGAGTCACCCCCGGAACCATTCCCTGGCCGAATAATTGCATCTCAAATAGAAAAACACCCTGGTTGCCCCGGGTAGCATAATACCCCGTGCCGTAGAAATGGTGTAAAAAGATATAGCGCACCCGTTTATGAGGGGAAAGTGTGAAATCGTGATTAAGAAGCGGGGGCAGGATTAGCTTGTTGTTCACATCGGCTATCCTTTCCCAGAGGACATCCTTGCCGTCTACCTGCCACTGGGGTGCGGGAGAGCGAAGAGCCAAGGTCCCGTCAGAAACATACATCCTGAACCCTTCGAAGAAGGTATCAGCATTAACTATTTCTCTGTACTTACAGGTCATCCTTATGGTGTCAACCCAGAAGGCACAACCCAGGTCCCAAAGAAACCATGACCCTTGGGGGAGCCAATCGTCGCCGTAGAGCGCGCACATCCAGTGCTCCCAGGCCTTTCCGTCAAAGATATTGCTGGTGGGTGGGGTAGGGCTGCCAGATTTTATCCAGCCTCCCCGGTCGAGTGTGCCTAAGGCTATATTTTTCCCCAGAGTAACTACCTCAACCTCTGCCAGTCCAGCCTCGGCAACCTTCTTGGTGAAAAATATCTTAACATAGTGTAAATACTTCCCAACCAGAGGATTGCCCTGAAGATCTGTGCCCGGGTCAAGCTCGAGCTCGAATATATATTCAGTATTGGGCCTTACTGTTTGCATCACAAGGTCATAATCCAGCAGCTTCAATCGGGTCCCAATATATCTTTCAATCCCCTCCGAAGTGTATATCTTAAACTCGGGAAAAGGCTCTTTATCTCCCGCGAATATGAGCCTTATCTTCTTCGCCGACACCAGCCTGCCCAGGTCAATCTCGATCACCCATTTGTCCAAGGGGTCTTCAGGGTCGGGGGTCCAAAATGTGGTTGTATCACCGTCTATCACATTGGGCGCATCAGACGAATTTGATCTTAATTTTGCTCCCCTAATGCCTCCGGTGTACTTTCGCCCATCACGCCATTTGTAAGTGTAGGTATTGGCCTCTAAGCAAGCATTGATATCTTTCTCCACTGATTTGACCTCAACCCATCCGTCGGGAGTAATCTCCACCACTCCTCCGCGGGGGTAGCTCCACCTTTCCCAATCCGCTTTTGTGCCGACAGTGTATTCACCCGCCATAGCAGAAGCTAAGATGAAGAAGGGAAAAATTGCCGAAATTCCTGCTCTAACGAATGCTTTCTTCATTTTTGAGTTCCTCATAATAAATATCAGTACCAAAAAACCTCGCCTGGCGAGAGAAAACCCTACAGGGGCTATGGGCGTGAGAGCGATGTTTTAGTAAACTACTGCCACTGTCCCATTCTTGACAAACTTTTCTGCATCCCCTTCCAGCGATATCTGATACACATAGATTCCGGGGGGGACCAGCTTGCCGTCCTCATCCGTTCCATCCCAGGTTAGTTCATAATAGTCACTGCTCACTGTCTGGGATAACAGCTTTTTGACCCGGTTCCCTGAAAGGTCGTACATCTCCACCCCAAGGGGAGCGGTTCCTATCATCTGGAAAAGCCGGAAAGAGAGAACGACAGTATCATTTTTCCCATCTCCATTGGGCGTAAAGGGATTAGGCAAGGCCTCCACGCTCCCCAGAACCCGACCCAGCGACTCTACCGCCCCTCTGACCGAAAGGTCTTCCATCCTATGCACTTCAACTCGCTGGCCTAACAGGTCTTCCTGCCAACTTGCAAAGGTCATCCCCTCAAAGACGGTCCCGAAGGCAAGTATTGCGCAGGTAAAGCTCACCTCCAGGGCATCTTCAGCACTGGCTATTCTCCTGCCCAAAAGCCGGACAGTCAACAGATTCTTCTCATCCGAGGTGGTGTATTCTTCCGAAGGAATCACATCGCCACTGACCTTCACCGTTTCCACCGAAGCCTCAATAGGAGTTCTAATTTGGATGCAATCAAATCCGATATCATTCTGTCCGATCGCCGCGGTTACTCTGTGGCGAAAAAGATACTTTTCTCCTAAGTCAACATTCGTTCTGGGCTCGATTTCCCCCCAGATCGAGCGGGCCATAGTCGGTTGGGAATATTCTACAGAGATCAAGTCCATCAACGCTCTGGTAACAGCCACCTGGCTTTCCATTACCACCTTAACCCGGAAGAACTGACGAGGGCCGAGGGCAATAAACGACTGGCCGGAAGAATCGTAAGGGGAAGACCACATAGTCCAGTTCTCGATGTCATCCTCTATTGGCCCTTTGGCGTCGTCGGGCAGCTTCACCCATTTTATCCTGTTCTTCTCGTCGGTCTCCTCAGTCAATGGTTCAGGTTCACCGATGTCGTTTATCATATAGTAGATCTTGGTAGTTTTGTCTCTCCCGTTACGGGTGTAAATCCTCGCCCGGGAACCAGGCTCTTCCTCTGCCGCCCACAAAATCCTCCCAAAATTCGCTATGTCTCCTAAATCAATTATATCGGAGGTGAATGTTGCCTGTTTGAGATAGCCTTCACCTCTTACCTCTATCTGGTCGATCTCAAAGGGCATTGCAGAGAGGCAGCGCAATTTTATATACCGGATATGCTGGGGAGGAAAATTCTGGTTTACTACCACCCGATCTGTATTTGTCGGCACGTTATCCAACAAGTGGTATTCGGGGTTTCCCCATTCATCTCGGTTCTCTGAACCCCCATCGTGGGCCCAGAGCGCATAGCCTTTCATGTAACAATCCTCATGCCGAGCGAGACTTTCAATACCTAATTCCTGCTGGATTTTCAAAGGAAGTTTCTCTCGACATAAGGGGTAACAAGATACCTCATCTACTGGATAGGGCGCCCCCAGGTCAATATATATACACACACCGTAGTTACTCTTTCCGGGTCTGTTGAAGTAGTCAAAGGAGATCGTATCCTGTTTGCCATCGGCTAACAGGGTTGCCATCTGCTTGTTTTCCACAAAGGGAGCATTTGGTGACCAGATTCTCCCGTCTCCCGGCTCATACTCTGATTCGGTGGGCTCTTCTAACGCAAACAGCCTCCCTTGGGTATAAAGGTCATGCAATATGTTCACATCCCGGGTAGTCTTTATAGGCTGAATCCATCCCTCCCTGCTCTGGTCATCCACCAGATCGAAGCTGCCCCATTGTCTCCAAGGGTTCTCTTCACTCCCGATCAGGAAGGCCTTCGTCTGAGCTAAGACATTGCTCTGGCCAGAAAGCAGCAACAGCAGGGATATAATGGTAGAAAAAAAGAGCAAAATAGACTTTCGCATCTCAGGTTCCCCCCTTTTCTAGAACAGAAAATAGGAATTAGAAAATAGCTAAAACAGGACTTATTCCTCCCGGCGGTCATCTTTCTGTTTTCTATTCCCCGCCTTTTCGCTGGAAGCGAAATACTAAATCAAGTGTCTCTAATGGCTTATTCCAGGAATCAAAGCGCAGGACAATATCTTCCAAATGAATACTTATGTTGCGCACATCCTCATCGAACTTGGGAAACACCACATAGCCTTTCTGTTCTTGGCCGCTAAATATAATCTGGTAGTCAGGCTCATTAGGATATAGATACTTTCGCAAGATGTCTTTCCGTCCTTCGTAGAGCTCGTAAGCATTTCCAGCATAGCCAACTACATATTTTACATAATATTCCTTCAACTGTCCAAAACTCAACGGTAAGTATTTACGATCATTCTTGGCGACAATGACCATATTGAGGGGATCAACTCTGACCTTAGGGTAAGCATAGTTTTTTACGGTGAGAAGGAAAATAGTGAACCGCTGAGGGGTGGTCTTCTTCCCCGCAGGCTTCCAGTTCGCGTAGGTGTAAGGATTAGCCGAAAGCAGTCCGCTGGAGGATTGTTGAGGAAACTGCCGGTTCAGTTGTTCATCGGTTAAGGGGCGTAAGCCAATTTCCAGTCTGTCCTTAGTATAAAGAACGGTGCCATCATCTAATATTCTCGTCTCAGCTATCTGTTTGGCCTTGGGCATTGGCTCCAGCTTGCCCAGGAAGGGGCGATAGCCACAGCCAAACAAAGTCAGAGGCCCCACAATTAAGCACCAGATGCCTATTTTGCTCAGTTGCTTCATAAGAAACCCCTTTCGGAAAAGGCCACTATTAATTGACTCGCAGAAAGTCTAAAATCTAACGCAAAGACGCAGAGAAGAAATATGAGACATAATTATCTGATTATTAAAAACTATCTTCTCTCTTTGCGTCTTTGCGTTGAGAATCGGTTAAAAGAGAGGGGGGTAATCCCTCAAGTGGATACAACCCCCCTCGTTTTGCCACAGTTTACTTGAACATTGCCTTTATGCCACCCCAGGTGGAGGGCTCTGTGGCCATCAGTGCGTAGGTGTCCGACACAGGACGCACCATAAAGGCGGTGAACAGGCTGGCGTCGGTCCAGATGTCCTCACAGTGCCAGCCTAAAAGGGCGCCAGTTCCTTCAGCGTCGTCCCTGTCTCTTACATAGAAGGTGAGGCCGATGAGCTGGCCTGGCTCGAAAACATGCAGCTCGCTGTCATCAGCAGAGACATCCAGCCAGTCCCACAGGTTGTACATAAGCTCCATATCATAAGAGCCAGTAGCCTCATCTACATCCTGGGCAAAGAATCCGTAAGGTGCCTCGAACCTCCAGTCATACTCCACCGGGTTCCAGCCGCCTAAATGCCCCCCCTGCTTGGGAGTATAGTAATTCTGTTGGGCGGTGTTGCAGTTCTGCTCCTGGCGGAAATTGCCGCCCGCGCCGCTGGGATCGGTGCACCACTGTTGGTTGTCCTCCCCCCAGCATGCTCCTAGGTCCTCTGACGGGGCATAGAGTAGATCATCCACCTTGTGCACGCCGAAGTACAGGGAGTTCGTCGCCGGCACCCAGGCAGGCCCATAGACGACTGCGTCGAAATTGTCCCTCGCCACCAGTTCTATATCTGCTACCGCTCCTCCAATAACTCCGATAGCGCGAGGAGCAGTGTCACGGGTGAAGTACATTCCCTCCGGCATCCAGCCCACATCGGCAAGGTCACCGTCGATAGCGGGGACATACTCATCGGGGATCGCGTACAGCATATAGGGATTTGTTGCTGAGCCTATGTCTGTATACCCCCAGAACTCACAACCGGTGAACGCGTTGGCAGAGCCAGCCACACATACCAGGGCAGCAATGCTCAAAACGGCTATCAAATACCGCATCTTGCACACTCCTTTCAGGTTTAAAGGTTAATGAATCTTCCACTACTGTAGAGCTTCAAATTGCCTTTTTGACACCACCTCCTTTCAGACTGGATTCCCGCCGTAGAGCCGCGGAACGCTTTCTTCATCCCTCCCTTCCGTTCAAGGCTTTGATCACAAGCCAATAAGGAACATCCTTCAAATTGTGAAAATCAATATAGAAACTTTTGACCGTCTTGTCAAGAATTTTTTTGGGAATTGACCCCATTCATCAGAAAAGATTTCATCCTCCAGAATGGCGCTGTTGCATTTTTCTTGAACCTGGCAATCTTGTTGCGGTGACCTGAATATCACGGTTCGGCTTGGTCATTGCTTCTATCGAACCATGCGGCTTCAGCGCACGGATTCAAGGTTCAGTGAATCTGCTCCGGCGACCCTGGTTTCTTTTCTCACTGGATTCGTTCGATGCGCAGTTGAGTCGCTCCTCCGGGCATCACATCAGAGGTGGCGTAATAAGCCCTCACTATGGTCTTTCCATCAAGTCTGAAAGAGGGTACGCTTGCACTCTGACTGTGACCCTTGGTTTGCGTGACGGTTACCTCCACTTCCCTGCCCCCCTTCAGTTCTCTGCCGGTGAGATCAATAGGTTTCTTGCCGTAATAGTCATTCCAGTTCAGGGCATCTGCTTTTGTTATGTTAAGTGCTTTCATCCTCTCTGCGGTGCTGCCGTCGAAATCGAATATTTGTATCAAAAATGGTTCATATCCCTCCACGTCAGCAGTGATTCTCAGGTAGCACCACCCATCACCAGCCAGCCGAGGGGGCGAATCGAGTATGGCAAATATCCTGCCGTCACGGTAGAGAAGGCCAGTGCTGCGGGTGCAATTTGCAAACAAAAAGAGACAGAAAATACCGACTAAAAATGTTGCTCTTCGCATCTTTTCCACCTCCCATGATGATGTTATCCGATCGGTCTGGTCAACTATTCTTCTTTTGTTAAAATATAAAACTAAACTATCCTGATGTCAACCCATAAATCCTGTTTGATAGGACCGGCGATTCTTATCCCACAAGAATTACTGAGTCTTAGGTTACAAAATAAAAACCCAGAACAAGCACAATTTCCTTCTCCTGGTCATCACAGGGGATATATTCAAATCCAGACCTGCAAATAATCAGCTCAGAACTTCATCTGCAGCTGTTTTAGAGATTTCTGTTGACATCATTCCCAAACCATACTATACTATATCGTCAATTTAAGAGAAGTGACCATTGATTATTGAAGTTGTGCGGATCATTTGGCATTATCTGGGAAAGGCAAGCTTTGGGGAAGAATAGATTGGAGGCTTGCATACAAAGGTTTGGGGAGCGTGAAGAACCAGATGAGACCTTTGAAACGACGATACATCGTTGCGGTTGTGATCGCTATATCTGGAATATTAGGACTTTATTTAGGGTGGCGGGCGCTCGGATTGAACCAGAGAGCTAAACAGTTTCTGGCTCACAAGGGCATCTACGCAGATAAGGTGAGATTAGGGCTCGGTGTTGTCCATTTAGAGGGACTAACATTCGAACCCCAGAGCCCTATCTCTGCTTTTAATGTAAAAGACGCCACGGTCAGCTATAGTCTCTGGGGACTGCTCCGGGGAGGAACTAACTCGGCCTTGCGCCGCCTCTCTTTCTCCAATCCTGCGCTGGTTCTGGAAGTGGATAAATCCTCTGACCGTGCAAAGGGTCCCAAAACGCTCTTCCTCCAGTTGCCTCCAGGCAGATATGACTTCAACGGAGGCAGTATCTGTCTTTCAGGCACCCCCGACAAGCTCAGATTGGCTCATCGCATCAACGGTTGGATTTCTTCCGCCTCTGAGGAAAACACAACTCTACACTTAGAGGGAGAGCTGCTGAGCGATAAGACCAACGCAGAACTGGATGGCTCGTTTAATCTTCAGAATGGGACATACGAGTTTAAATTGACAGCCGAAGGGCTTGACCTTTCCTCTGAACCATTAAGAGCCTTCTGTCCCCAACTTTCTCTTAAATCAGGGCAGGCAGATCTTTCGCTTCGGCTGCAGGATGGAAACCAAGTATACGGAAAGGTGGAGGTTAAGGATGCGGCCCTTAAAATACCCTCTGCCCCTTTCTGGGAAGTAAAGGAATTCAATCTAAGTGCCAAGGTAAAACCCGACACAGCCATCATAGAAAGGGGAGAAGGCAGATGGAGTGGGTGCAAGTTCCAGATCGACGGCCAGATTGTCTCTTTTTCTTCCCCCAGTGTCTCTCTGAAACTGGGGGTTTCCTATTTAAAGGTCAAAGATATGGCTCCCCTATTGGGCCTGGAGGAGAAGGTCCTGCCCACTGGAGGTGGCTCCCTTTCAGTCGAAATCGAAGGTCCTCCTAAACATCTCCAACTGACCGGAGTGTTCCACCAGGGAGCTGTCCTCTACAATGGGGAGCATATCAGGGACTTGAAGTTCCAGTTTACTAAGGCAGAATCTGCCTTAATCCTACGGGACATCTCAGGCAGAGTGGGGGGTGGTAGACTACGAGGTAGGCTGAGGGTGGGAATTCAAGCGATTGCTCCCCCTATTGAGGGCGAATTTCACCTCACAGGAGTGGACTTCGCCAGAATAGCACGACTATTGAATGTAGAAGCTATCGCCGGCCACGGTGACCTAAGAATACACCTCCAGGGCAATCTGAAGTCCCCCCAATGGCACCTGTGGTTTGATTCCCAGCAGCTGTCTCTGGGAGGGCACAACCTATGCGGCCAGAAAGGCGAGCTACAGCTTGGCCCCCAGGGAGTTCGGATTCACTCTCGCTGGAGCCAGGGAGAGTTTTTCGCTTCCTCTCCTCAATCCCTTCGGCAATCTATCTGGAAGATTAACCAGGACCTTTTTGCCCTGGGCAGTTCTGAGGAGCCCCTGCAAGGAAAGATAAATCTTACAGGCAGGCTTTCCCTAATAGAACCCAGAGGGAAGCTGAACTTGGCTGGCAGTGAAGTTGACCTGAGTGGCAGGTTGAGCCAGGAACCAGAGGGCGACCCCGAGTTTCAGGTTGTCCTCAACAGCGACAATTTCCCGGTAGGCAATACCTTCGCTGCTTTGACCCTTACCGCCTCAGTAAACACTGACCAGGCCGAATTCCGGCTGACGGCCATCGATAAAGAGTCCGGCCAGCCACTTTTAGAAGAAAACTTGATACTTCGAGGAGACTTCCCCTCCCACCTTTTACATTACTACAAAATAGTTACAGATAAAGCAACGGCAGATATCAACGGTACCATTCAGTTGAGCGGAACTCTGCAAAACCCGGCCGTGGCCGTTCAATTGACCGCACACCAGGGACGCATAAACGACCTCGATTCTCTGAAAACCGAAATATCTCTGCAGTGGGATAGACAACAGGGTCTGAAGGTAGAAAAATTCGACCTGTTTCATCTCTCCGAACAGATGCTCAGTGTGAAAGGAGAGTGGGGGGAGAAAAGCAAGACAATCAGCGCAGAGGCTGAGATGATAGATGCCGCCAGTTTTTCCTCCCTTTTTTCTCCCCGAGGGGAGAAGTTGAAAGGCAGGCTAAGTTACGAGCTTACATTTCTCGAACATGAGACCTCCCCTCAGTTCGACGCCCGTTTCCTCCTCTCGCAGGCTCAAGTGATGAACATCCCCTTCGATGAGATTGGAGGCACCCTCAGGGGCAATCCCGCACAGATACAGGAAATCGATCTCCAGCTTGTGAAGAAAAAAGAGTATACGGGGACTCTCCAAGGGGTAGTCCCTCTCAGATCTGAGAGGGAGATGGATGTAAAACTCAAATTGAAGGGTGATGTGCTTTCTGTGTTGCCCCATCTGACCAATCAAGTCAAGGAGGGTTCAGGGAGCGGACAGGTGGAACTCCAGTTGGGAGGCAGCTGGAAGGTCCCGGTCATAAAAGCAGTTGAAGCCCAATTTAGCCAGGGGAGGCTTGACCTCCGTTCTCTGCCAGAAGAGGTCAGCAGATTGAAGGGAGAGATTCTCCTCACCAAGGGCTCCAATTTCTTAGAGCTAAAGGATCTTTGCGGTGAGATGGATGGGGGGAGGTTTTTTATTGAGAATCAGCGGCGGAGGAAGCTCGACGGAGAAGAACTGCAACCTTTCATCATAGAGACACTAGGGGTGGATTTGGGGATAATAGCTCTCCACACCGGGGAGATGGGGATAAAGCTTAATATCCCTGGCCTAATAAGGCCGAGAGAGCAAGGGTCTTTCTGCTGCTCGCATTCAAAAGAGGAAGATATCATCTACATTACTGGCCCAGCTCAGTCTCCACAGGTGAAAGGACTCTGCTATGTGAGCGATGTCGAGTTCACATTTCCACGCTTGAAGTCCAAAAAATTATCCTCAAGGGACCCTCTTTGGGAACTTTTAAAATCCATTGACTGGAACCTCAAAGTAGTGGCAGGAAGAAATGTCCGATATTTTCGTCGGCAGGAATACAGCATTACCGACATAGCAGAGGCGGAATTACAGATTGACGAAGGCACCTGGTTAGAGTTCAAGGGTTCAGTAACCCAGGCGAACTTCCACATCCAGGGCAGTCTACAGTCACACCAGGGTAATCTCACCTATTTGAATACCGACTTTGAGGTAGAAGAGATGGGGCTTGAACTCAACACTCAAAATGACCCTATGCCGCTAGTCTGGGGTAGTGCCAAAACCATGGTCTACTCTGATAGCACCGGAGCTGCCACCGATATCTTTCTGTGTTTTTACGCCATTGACAAGCAGACCAGACAACGAAAGGAAAAAGGGCGCTGGGGAAAGCTGAGAATGGAACTAACCTCCAGTGATCCCGATGACAACACCACAGAGAAGATTTTAGCCAAACTTGGCTATTCTCTGGATAATTACAACCAGAGGGCAGCGATGCTGTTGACTACAGGGATGGAGAGAATCCTGCTGGGCACACTCATCCGTCCTTTGGAAAGAGAGGTGCGAAAAGCCTTCCGCTTAGATGTATTTTATCTGCACCCATCCCTTATGAGCAATCTGCTCACCAGCAGCGAATTACCCTTAGGAGAGGGAGGCCGGCTGTCCTACCTTGCCTTCCTGAGAGGTACCGAATGGACCCTCGGAGAATATTTCCTGGGCAACTGGCTCTTCTTTTACACTGGGGAGTTGAAAACCGATAAAGACGAATACCAGAGAGAAACACTGGGGATAAAGCACCGCTTTGGGATACAATATCGGACCAGAGCCACAAACATCAGTTTCGAGTACAATTATGATGATATCCTCAGGCGCAAAGATAAACAGTTCAGCATAAGACGCTACTTCTCTTTCTGAAGGGTTTGGTGTCTTTGCAGCTAAATGCTTTAAAATATGCCCTTATGACCATGACTGATTCTCCCGTCCATTTTTTTCTTTACCTTCGTTCCCATTTTTACTATATTTAAAAAATCTCTTCTTCACTGAACAGTTTAACAGGTTTTTGTATCGAAATAAACACTGAAGATTCCAGGAGGTGGCACTCAATGAACTCGTTTAAGATTATGTTACTCACTCTGATCTCAACCGGAGCTTTTCTGCTGGCGAGTACCTCTCCGGCTCAGGCAGTGAAAATAGCTGAGATTGAGGTCTCTGGTGCCGTCCGCACAGATAAATCCCTCATCTTGACTGCTTGTGGACTTTCAGTAGGCGAGGAACTCTCCACTGAAAAGGTGCAAGAGGCTATCAGACACCTCTATTCACTGGGTATTTTCTCCCATATTCGCATACTGGTTGTTCAGACTGGCGAGGATAAAGCTAAGCTCACCATAGCGGCAAAAGAACTGCCAGTGTTAGAAAAAATGACATTTATAGGAAATGAACGTTTCAAAACCACGGAGTTAAGAAAATCAGTGAAATTCACGGAAGCACAGGTGGTAAGTCCCAAGGCCATTAAGGATGCTCAGGAAAAGCTGCTCTCATTTTACAAAAAAGAAGGTTATCTCTTGGCCCAGGTTACCCCAGAGACCTTTCAACTGGATAAAGAGGGGCGGATTATCCTCAACTTCCGTATCCTGGAGGGCAAAAAACTGGCAGTTAAGAAGATCCGAATCCACGGAAACGAAGCCGTGAGCCAAAGGCAAATCAGAAAACAGATGGAGACCAAGGAAGCTCGCTGGTGGCGAAAAGGGGTCTTTAAGGAGGAAGTCCTGCAAGAGGACCTGAATAAAATTGTCGATTTGTATCGCAAACAGGGGTTCAGGGACGCAAAAGTGATTAAAGACAGTCTCTGTTACGATGCCTCAGGCAAGAGTCTGTTCGTGGACATAACTGTGAGGGAAGGCCCACGATACAAATTCGGCCAGATCAGTTGGGAGGGCAACCAGGCTCTCTCCGACAAA
Source organism: Candidatus Latescibacterota bacterium (assembly GCA_030608245.1). Lineage (GTDB taxonomy): Bacteria > Latescibacterota > MVCY01 > MVCY01 > MVCY01 > MVCY01. The sequence goes on along the minus strand of JAUWEO010000008.1, from coordinate 6,935 downwards.
GAGATCTCTCAGTGGACCACGATTAAGCCGGGTGATATTTACAACCAGGAGGAACTGGACAACCTGTTAGCTGCTGTCAGGGCTGCCTATTACGAGAAGGGCTATCTCTCCACGGCACTTATCCCCAGCGAGCCGGTGGTTGACAACCAAGTGAATATCCATCTCCGAATCGAAGAAGGCAGCGTCTCAAAGATAAGGGAGATCACCCTTGTAGGAAATACCAAAACCAAAGAGAAGGTGATCCGCAGAGAGCTCTCCATTAAGCCGGGGCAGGTTTTCAGGCGCAGTGCCTTGGAAAGAAGCATCAGAGATGTCTACCAGCTTAACTTCTTTGCGAACATAGAGCCAGACGTCAAACCCCTTGCTAACGGGGATGTGGATCTGCTAATAAATGTTGAGGAAAAGTCAACTGGCCAAGCTATGGCAGGTTTGAGTTATGGTGAACGAGACAAGCTGGTGGGCTCGGTGGGATTCAACATCCCCAATCTCTTCGGTAATGGACAAAGCCTGGGCCTGAATTGCGACTTTGGTGCCAGAAGAGAGACTTTCAGGGTTACTTTCACCGAGCCCTGGCTCTTCGGTACCCCTACTGCCGCCACTTTCAGTATTTACAGCACAAAGGATAAATGGGAAAGTCACTTCGACGAAAAAAGAGAGGGGGGCTACGGAAGGATTGGTAGAAGATTGACCTGGCCGGATGATTACTCTCGAATATACTTCAGATATCGCTTAGAATCAGTGGAATATCTTGACTTCTCTAAAGATTTCTCTAATCCCCTGGGGTTGAAAGAGAACGAGCCTGAAGTGAACAGCAGCATTGGGCTCACCTATCTGAGGGACAGCCGGGATATGCCCCAGTTTCCCTCTCGGGGTTCACTGTGCGTCTACACACTCGACCTCGCCGGTGGCCCTCTTCTGGGGGATGAGAATTACCATAAACAGGTGCTCGAATCTGACTTCTATTTCCCCACCCTATTGAATGTGACCTTTCTGTTAAGGTTTAAACTGGGCCTGGTAGATGCTTTCGGCTCTGACCACCAGGTTCCCCCCAGTGAGAGGTTTAAGCCGGGCGGGACAAGTCTCGACGGCATGATCCGAGGCTACTCCGACTGGTCTGTGGGGCCCCGTCAACAGGGTGTTCGGATAGGCGGAAGGTCAATGTTTGCCTCTACGGCCGAGCTGCAAATCCCACTCGCCCGCCAACAGCTCTATGCCCTTCTGTTTGCCGATGCGGGGAATGCCTGGAGATGGGCATCTGAGGTTAAGCCTTTCGACCTGAAACGTTCAGTGGGGGTGGGCGTCCGGGTAGTAGTGCCTATGATGGGCACAGTAGGGTTCGACTTCGCCTACGGCCTTGATAATCCGACGGATAAGTGGCGCACTCATTTCCAGTTCGGAACCACTTTTTGAGTGAAAGCTGCCTGATCTTAACCGGTTCTACCGGAAATGCTCTGGCGGTCATTTAACCAATCATCACTCAACAATTAACCAATCACTGGCAGTTAACAAAAGGAGAGGTCTATGTTCTGGAGGAGAACGTCTGTAGTTGTCACCGCTGCTGCTGTTTGCCTTTTGGCGGTTAGCACAATGGCTCACCCCAAGGACTTGAAGATCGGCTATATCGATTCTGGGAGAATCCTGGCTGAGTCCAAGGATTATGGTGAGGCGCAGAAGAAACTGGAGGAGCTCAAGGCGGATTGGCAGAAGCAGGCTGCCGCCAAGGAAGAAGAGTTGAGAACGCTCCAGGAGGAATTGGAGCGGCAGAGACTCCTCCTGAGCCCCGAAACAGAGAAGGAAAAGGAAGAGGAGATTAAAGTAAAGTATGAAGAATATCGCAAGTTTGTTGACACCATCCTCTCTCCTGAAACCGGAAAGCTGGCCCAAAAGACCCAGGAGTTGTCAAAGCCTATCTACGACAAGATTAATACTATCCTGGAGAAAATAGGGGAGGAGGAAGACTACGATATCATCTTTGACGCCTTCCCTCAGACCATTGTCTATGCTAAGCCAGAATACGATCTTACTGAAAAAGTACTGGAGGAGTTGAACAAAGAGGAAAGATAACACACCAAGAGGGATAGACTAATGCAGGCAACGGCAGCCGAGATCGCCCGAATGCTGGAGGGGCAGCTTTACGGCAATGGTGAAGTTGTAATCAAAGGCGTAGCGCCTGTAGAGGAGGCCGGAGAGGGAGATATTGCCTTCGTTATCCAGCGAAAATACTACAGGTTCCTGAGGTCAACTAAGGCATCGGCAGTCATTGTTTCCCAGCACACTCAAGCTGCTGCTCCAGCCTGCATCGTAGTCTCGAACCCTTCTTCTGCCTTCCTCAAAGTGCTTCGTCTCTTCCAATCCCAGAAGTTGCAGTCTCCCCAAGGTGTTCACCCCTCTGCACTGATAGGGAAAGAGACGAAACTGGGAAAAGGGGTCTCCATCGGCCCCCATACAGTTGTGGGGAACCGGGTGAAGATAGGAGATAGGGTAATTATGGGCGCCAATATAGTCGTTGGCAACGGCTGTCGGATAGGTGAGAAAAGTTTTATCCACCCTAATGTTACCCTACGCGAGGCGACAGAGATCGGCCGAAATGTGGTGATTTGCTCGGGGGCAGTGATTGGCAGCGATGGGTTCGGCTTCATCGAGGAAGATGGTACGCTGTGCCGAATTCCTCAATTGGGCAAGGTAATAATCGAAGACGATGTGGAGATCGGTGCCAATGCAACTATTGACCGGGCCACGATGGGCGCCACTCGGATAGGAAAAGGTACTAAGATAGATAATTTAGTTCAGGTTGCTCACAATGTTACTGTGGGGGAAAATACAGCCATTGCCGCCCAAGTGGGTATCTCTGGGAGTACAATCATAGGGAACAATGTGAAAATCGGTGGGCAGGCGGGATTTGTCGATCACATTCAGGTAGGAGACCAGACCAGTGTAGGCGCCCAGGCTGGGGTAACGAAATCTATCCCCCCCGGTGCTTCAGTCTCCGGCTACCCTGCCCGTTCTCATATGACAACCAAGAGAGTAGAAGCCGCTCAGAGCAAGCTTCCTGCTCTTCTAAAGACTATTCGTGAGCAAGAGAGGCGAATTAGCCGGTTAGAGGAGCGATTAACAAACCAGCAGGTTGGACCAAAATCCCAAAAAGAAAAAAATGAAACCCAGAGACATGGAACCACAGAGAAGACATAAAGAAAAAATCTATACAAAAAATATTTCCCTCCGTATCTCTGTGTCTCCGTGGTTTCCCTAAGTTGATTTCTGATTTATTGCAATTAATAAATCGCTGTGTTCTCTGTGGTAGCAACCAAACGAAAAAGGAGAACTAATGTTCAAGCACCAGCAAACGATTAAACAGGAGGCATCCTGTTCCGGTATAGGCCTGCACACCGGCAACAAGACGACGGTGACCTTCAAGCCGGCACCTATCAATACGGGCATCCGATTTGTCAGGGTGGATCAACCTGATCGCCCGGTTATCCCAGCCGATATCGAGCATGTCACTGACATATCCAGAGGCACCACCCTGGGCATCAATGGAGTAAAGGTTCACACCGTAGAACACTTGTTGGCAGCATTGGTTGGTCTGGGAATCGACAATGTGATTGTAGAGATCAACGCCAATGAACCACCGGTGGGTGACGGCAGTGCTCTGCACTTCGTGGATGCTTTGACTGAAGCGGGGATTGTAGAACAGGACTCACCCAAGGATTACTTAGTAGTCGAAGAGATGATCAGGTATGACGATGTAAAGAAAAAAGGCATTGAACTTATGGTTCTTCCTTCAGACGAATTCAGAATCACCTTTATGAGCCATCCCAAAAGATCGACTGTCGGGGCGCAGTACACGGTGATGTTCTCCTTGGAGGACGAGTTCGTCACCGAATATGCCCCAGCCCGCACCTTCGGTTTCCTCAGTGAAGTGGAGAAGTTGCGAGAACAGGGGCTGATCAAGGGAGGAACCCTGGATAATGCCCTGATTATCATTGACAAACCTGTGAACCAAAACGAGTTAGACTATCTTCGCAAGCTGTTCAACCTGAAAGAGACGGTCTCCTTTGGCAAAAATGGCATCGTCAATGGCACACCTCTGCGTTTTCCAGATGAGTTCTGCCGACACAAGACTTCAGACCTTATTGGCGACCTTGCCCTGTTAGGTAACCCCATCAAAGGACATGTGATGGCGGTCAATTCCGGACATGCGGCCAATATTGAACTGATAAAAAAAATCAGAAAAATCTATCAGAAAAAGGAAATACGAAGCAAGTACCAGAAAATTAAGAGCAAGGCTTTCCTGTTTGATGTAAATGCAATTCAAAAGATTATGCCGCATCGCTACCCATTTCTGTTAGTGGACAGAATAATCGACCTTGTCCCAGGGGAGAGGGTCATCGGCTTGAAAAATGTGACTATAAACGAGCAGTTCTTCAACGGTCACTTCCCGGGGCAGCCAGTTATGCCAGGAGTACTCCAGATTGAGGCTATGGCACAGGTAGGGGGAGTGTTGATGCTGAATACCGTGGATAACCCCCAGGATAAGTTAGTCTACTTTGTATCCATTGATAAAGCTAAATTTAGAAAGCCTGTGGTGCCGGGGGACCAGATTCGATTTGAGCTGGAGATGCTCCAATACCGCCGGAGAACCTCTAAGATGCAAGGTAAAGCCTTCGTTGACGGGGATCTGGTGGCAGAAGCTGAATTGACCGCTATGGTAGTGGACAAAAAGAGAGAAAACAGTGTCGATTCATAGTTCTGCGATTGTAAATCCAGGGGCTGAGCTATCCGAAAATGTTTCCGTAGGCCCCTTTTCTATAGTTGAGGATGGGGTGAAGGTTGGCGCTGGTACAGTAGTGGGCGCCCATGTCCTTATTGCTAAAGGAACCAATATCGGACAAAAGTGCTCAATCTGTCACGGGACAGTGTTGGGTACCGATCCCCAAGATCTTAAATATCGGGATGAGGAGACGACCCTAGAGATAGGCGATCGCACGGTTATTCGAGAGTTCGCCTCCCTTAACCGGGGCACCAATGCCCGCAAAAAGACTGTTGTCGGTTCCGATTGTCTGATAATGACCTATGCCCATATTGCTCACGATTGCCTCATTGGCAATTATGTTATTATAGAGAATGCAGTTAATTTAAGTGGACATGTTACCGTAGAGGACTTCGCTATCATCGGAGGAGTGGTGCCAGTACACCAATTTGTTAAGATCGGGCAGCACAGCTTCATCGGAGGAGGGTCCCGGGTGAGCAAGGATGTCCCTCCCTTCATCAAAGCCGCTGGCGAGCCACTTCGCCCAGTAGGCCTTAACTTGGTGGGACTCCGTAGACGGGGATTCTCAATCCAAACCATAGCTGTCCTGAAAAAGGCCTATCGAATCCTGTTCCGTTCAAACCTTAACACCTCTCAGGCAATGGAGAGAATCTCTAACCAGCTGGAACAGAGAGAGGAAATCCGCATCCTGCTGGAGTTCATTGTGAACAGCCAGAGGGGCATTGTTAAATAATGAAGTATGCAATTACTAGCAAAGCAGAGCTTGTTTTCAGCGCAAGAACTTGACACAAGATTTTGAGGCCTTAGCTTATGAACACGTCTATGAATCTAAGCTGATTTTATGACCGTCGTCTCCCAGGGCGGTCATTTTTTTCCAGGAAGGGCAACCCCTTTTGAGCACTCTGAAGAGCTCTGTTTTCCGGATGCGCGGTTATATCCCCATTCCCTTGCTGGTGTTAATGCTTATATTAGCGGAGACAACCCTGAAGAGGTTTATGGTGGGGGTGGCCGTGGCTCTGGCAGGAGAAGCAGTCAGAATATGGTCGGTGAGCTATGCTGGGAAAGAGACTCGCACCCGAAAAGTCGGCGCCCCCAGACTGGTCACCAGTGGCCCCTATGCCCATCTGAGAAATCCCATCTATCTGGGCAATTTCCTTTTAGGACTGGGATTCTGTCTTGCCACCTGGGCCTGGATGCCCTGGATGGTCGGAGTCTACGTCGCGGGGTTTTTCTTACAATACTCTCTGATCATTTCTTTAGAAGAAACTCGACTCAGGGAGCTTTTCGGGGAACAATATGAAAAATATGTCCAAGCTGTACCTCGCTTTCTCCCCCGGCTCTCATCTTATCAGGGGAAAAACAATGTCGAGCCGGACACAAAAAAAACGCTCCACAGTGAGCGAGATACATTTCTCACGATTGCTGCCGCCTTGCTCTTGATCCTTTTCCGATGGCATCTATAACCGCAACCAATTTTGAATTAGACCTTAGAGGCGTGAATCGACGTCAATGTAGAGACGACCCGCCGGGTCGTCTCTACGATATATCCTCTTCGTTATTCAATACCCTATTTTTCGACAAAATCTTCCCACTTCATACTTCATGCTTCCAAGGAGTGAGAGATGGGGCATCGCCTGCGCAAACGCGAAACGACAACACTGGACCCGGGCCTCTACAATCTGATTCTGTTCTTGAAAAGACCAAAGACCATTCGCATTGGCGATCTCGGTGAGTTCTTTTTTCCCAAGGGCTTTTATGTCTACACGGGAAGTGCCATGCGGGGACTGAGAAGAAGAGTGGCCCGGCATCAGAAACGGCACAAACCAAAGCGTTGGCATATCGACTACCTGAGAGCCCACTGCAGTCTGGTGGAAGTGAAGACCTACCCCACTCGCCGCAGGCTGGAATGTCAATTGAACAGCCGCATCCTCAGTCTGAAGGGAGCACAGGTGCTGGTCCCTAAGCTTGGCTCTTCTGACTGCCGGTGCAAAACCCATCTAGCCTGGTTCGCCGAAAGTGACTACCAGAGGATGAAAGAAAAGCTGCTGGAGCTAAAGATAGGGGTGGTTGATTGGTCACCCCACCCTTACGATGATCTGGAGAAAAAAGAAAATAGCCTGTAATCCCTACCGGGGACTTGCTCCTATCTACGACTTTGTGATGC
>JAUWEO010000238.1 GCA_030608245.1 Candidatus Latescibacterota bacterium | reverse complement strand
GGGGGTGAATGGTTTGGCAATAAAGTTGGCGGCACCTAATTTAATCCCATCGGCTATCGTCTCCGGGGTAGGATAACCGCTCATTGTTACGATAGGTATCTCCGGCCATTTTTCTTTAATTTCCTGAATGAGCCAAATGCCATCGTGCTCAGGCATCTTCACATCTATAAGCAAAAGGCCGAACCCGCCGCTTTCTACTGCCTCCAGTGCTTTATTCGCGCTGGAGACAAGGTGGACATCAAAGCCCTCGGCCTCGAGGACACGCCTGCAACTGTCGAGCACAATCGTATCATCATCAACAACCAGTATCTTCATGTTTCTCACTCCGTTCCTCTACTGGTAACCAGATGGTAAAAGTACTCCCACGACCGATCTCGCTTTGTACCCGAATCGTTCCTCCCTGGCGCTCGACGATGCCCAGCGAAACTGCCAGTCCGAGTCCAGTCCCCTCACCCACTTCTTTGGTAGTAAAGAAAGGATCGAACAATTTATCAAGGTTCTCAGGTGATATCCCGCAACCGGTATCGGTGATTGCAATCTCGATACCTTTTCGCCCGGGTTTGCCGGGAGATACGCACAGGGCGGTAGATACGCTGATATTGCCACCCGGCTCTGTGGCGTCAAGGGCATTGATAATTATATTCAACAAAACACTTCGCAACTGACTCCGGTCTAAGATACGCACAGGGAGCCCTTCCCCCGGTCCGAAGTCTAAATCTATTCCCTTTATGAGTGCCTGATTTTCCACTAAGGAAATAGCGGAACGGACGAGCCTATTCACATCCGTTGGCTCCAGGTCGAGCTTAGTCTGCTGTGAGAAATCGAGTAGTCCCTTAACAATTTTCCGAACGCGTTCCGTCTCTTGGGCTATTGTCTGAAGGTCCGATCTGACTTCATCGCTGATATCTTTATGCCTCAGCAGCATGTGGGTAAATGTCAATACTCCGGTTAGAGGGTTATTTATCTCGTGAGCCACACCAGCCGCCAGTCTGCCAATACTGGCCTGTTTTTCAGATTGCAGTAGTCTGATCTCGCTCTCCGCCCTCTGGCGTCTATCGCGTTCCCGGAGGGAGGAGAGCATTTCTTTCAATGTTCTCTGGAGGACCCCGATCTCGCTCTTTGAAATAGGTCCGATCTCCGGCGAGAGGTTGCCCTGCGAAACCTGAGTGCTGGCTTCTACTAATTGATGCACCGGCCGCGTGATCTTGCCTGCTAAGATGTATCCCACTCCGATCGCTAATGCCATACCGGCTACAGTTATGAGTATAAAGACCGACAGGGCCTTCCTCCGGACCTCAGCATATTTTGCCTCCAATACCCCGACATATAGCATTCCCACTCGTTCGGCAAAGATATCCTCTATGGGCTCATAGGCGGTTATGTACCAGTCGCTTACAACGAAGGCTCGGTCCGTCCACTTCTTCCCCTCTATCAGGACGCGGGTCCTGACCTCCTTGGAAACCCGCGTTCCAATCGCTCGCTTTCCGTCAGGGGCGAGAACATTTGTAGAGATACGGAGGTCTTTGAAGAAGATGGTAGCTGTTCCTATACTATGTCCCTTGTAAGTTTCTTGCTGGAAGACCGTTTCCCGCACCCTGTCAACTATCGCCTGACTTCGGTTAAGAAGGATACCGCCGTACAGAATGCCGAGCAATTCACCCTTATCGAAGACTGGGATGGCAGCCGCAAGGGCCATTCCGGATGTCTCCTCTCCTTCGGGTCGTGGTGCAGCCCTCGGGGTGGGAAGCAATTTGATTCTGGCTCGGTCGGCAAGTTCAGGGTCCTCGGCAAACAGAAACTCCTTGTTCAGAACAACTGTCCCCGATACAGCGACTCTGCGTTGGAGGACAGAGCTTATCAAGGGGTTATCAGCCGGAGTCGTCTCCTTGGGCATAGGATTGGGGCCAATACGACACAGCGTTTTGCCGTCGTTTGTGACTATCCCGGCAAAATCCAGTTCCGTCTGCTGGGCTAAACGCATGAGCCGACCGACAAGTTGCGGAGCATCGCGCATCTCAAGCGCAGAGCAGAATCCACGTCCCAAGGTGGTAATGTTGAGGGAGACTGCCACGTTATTGATACGGGTGGAGTAGATCTCTCTGGCGGCGTTTAGATCCAACCTGATACGGTTTGTTGCTTCATTAACTACCGCTTTGTAAATGAGTTGACCGCCGACTAACAGAGAAACGACGCCCACCAGGAAGGAGACGCTGAGAAAGCCAATAACCAGTTTGGATCTGGTTGAGTAAAGCAATTTGTGATCCTCTTAACCTTATGCTTTTTAATCCTCTAATTTGCACAGCTCGATGTGGATGTTACCATCCACATCGACTGTGGCAATTCACGAAGACGACTAAGCTGAAGACATCTGTCCGGACACCTTGAACGGGACAGGAACGACTACTACATCTCCTTTTACAAATCGTTCCATGCCTCATCCTCTTCAGGCTTTAGCCAGTCTTTTCTAAGAGACGTTTCACTTGCTAAGGCCAGTTCCATCTTTTGTTCCAAAGCCTTAGTCTCTAAGAATCGGATAAAGTCGAGTATTTCCACAAGATAGGGTTCGGGAACATTCTCTATCTCCTTGGCAATTAATTCTTTCACTTCCATTTTTTCATCCCTCCCAGCTCAATGTGGATGTATCATCCACATCGACTATGACAATTTACGAAGGTGACTGAGCTGAAGATATTTGTCTAAACGCTGTGACGGGTAAAATCTGGCATTGAAATACTCTTGTTTAAGGCCTC
>JAUWEO010000057.1 GCA_030608245.1 Candidatus Latescibacterota bacterium | reverse complement strand
GAATCGACGCCGGGGCAAGGTAGCCATAGACCTTCATCTTCGACGGCCCCTTGGTTCGGTGCTTCTCATCTGAATGAAAAAAGAAATCACCTCGTTCACCCTCCCAGACAAGCCCACATTTAGTAGCCAGTACAACCTTATCCCTTTGTCCCGCAATAGCCTTGCCGACGACCTGCTCCGAGAGGCCGAAACCGTACATTGGAGCTGTGTCAATGAGGTTTGTTCCGGCATCGATGGCTACGTGAATAGCCTTGATGGCGGTGGCTTCATCCGTGCCACCCCACATCCAACCGCCGATGGCCCAGGCCCCGAAACCGACAACTGATGCCTGAATGCCCGATGCTCCTAAAGATCTGTATTGCATGGTTTGATACTCCTTTCTTTATTGTGAGTTCACCAGGATGACATCGAAGGTACAAGCCCTCTCCTATAGAGAAGCTCTCAAAGCCCTTTCCTGTGGGAGAGCCCTTCTGGGCTCGACATTCTTGAAGCCAGGAAAATGTGACATTGTGCAGATAAAAGAAAAACTCCCCCTTACAGAAGCTCCTTTTCGGCCCTGGCCAGAACATCCTCCAATGCCCGCATCTTTTCCTTCGGCCATCCTGGCGGTTGGTACACTTTTGCATTCTCCCTCCAGAGCTGGTCACATTTATCTAATATGCTCTTTTCATCTCCTTCCCAGGCACCGGGCTTTGGCTCACCGATTAGAAATATTTCAGATGACCATAGCTCGCGGAAGTGTTTGAAGGTATGATCGCTGCTCAGAAACTCTTTACCATCCCTGACTTTTTCACAGATCTCTTCAAAAGGCAAAGATTCCTCGTCCAGAGGTATCTTGTCTTTCAACGCGAACTGGGATTTCCTGATCTCCATATCCAGCATCATCTGGGTGGGTGAACCCATTCCTCCGTTGTCCAGGGTGCCCATTCCCGGATAGCAAATATCGGGATTTCCAGTCAGCCTGGAGTAGCAGTGAACGCCGTAGAAATTCTCATATACAGTCTGTAATCCCGGGCGTTTTGTTCCGGGGCTGAAGAAAACCTCAACCCACAGGTGCCCTCCAAAACAGGCATCAAACAGCTCCTTCACCGCTAAGTTGAGCATAGCTATCTCTGGCCCATAGCAGGTAACACTGCCGGTCTTCATATCCAGAACATTAGAGATCATCCTCCCACTGAGGTCTGCTTCCGGATCCATACAGAAGGCGGCTGCCATACCTCCCAGGATTTCCGCCGCACTCATCACGACAGAGCCGGCTAAGGTGACCGGCGTCGATACCCCGATGGTGGGCATAGAGCCGATGTGAAACCTCTGTATCCCCCGCTTTGCGCGTTCCACCATTTCCTCAGCAGACCTTTCCTCCAATATAAGAGGGGAGGTGATACACTGTGAGCCTGCCAGGAAGGGCGTGCGACCAGGCGCATCGCTGACGATTTCACCAATCTCTTTAAGATACTTGATCTGCTTGGGATCAATGGCCTCGATGCCGTCGACTTTGTCCGTATATTTGAGGCCGAGAATGAGCGAATCTATCCTCTCTGTGGGTTGGGGGACATCCTGTCGGTACCAAGTGCTGATGTAGCCTATCTCCGGAGTGGATTGAGCGAATTTCATCATCTCGATGAAAATGGGGGTATCCACAGGAACAACTTTCCCGCTCGGATAGTCATAGAACTTAGTAGGCCCACAGTCGAAGGCGGGTATCATAAATTCCCGTCCCAGTTTGTTGCGAATCTCCTCCTGCTTGTTCGTCCACAGAATACTATGTGTCCAGTCTATCCCGCAAGTGAGATAAAGAGACTGATCGTCTGCATCTTGTTCTTGAGTCCTCTTCTGGTTAGAGACCATCTCCTTGATCATCTCTTTGGGGATTCTTACCCTTCCAGAAGGACTCTGGGAACAACCATTTTCGAGTAAAGTGGCAGAAATATGGTCGTTGGCGATCTTCATCCCTACCTTCCAGAGCAAATCGCAGACCTTGTCTCTAAGCATCTCTTTTTCTTTTAAAGATAAGATAATAACACCTCCTTTACAAACGCTATTTTACCGCAATCACCTCGTACTCCTGCAGGCGAGGTACAGTGATCTCCACGGATTCGTTCTTCATCTGCCATCTTGGTGGAACCTGTCCCAATAGGCAGGTGACACTGGCAGCTTTTATTCCGGGGAGTTTCAGAACAACATCTTCCACCGGAATAATGTTCTCTATCGGTCTTTTGAGTCCTGAGGAGAAATTGATCAGGTGGATCAGCAAGGTATTCCCCTTCTTTCTCAACGTCACCTCCACACTCTCAGGCGTGTTTTCCAGAATAAGCTGACGTTTGAGCTCCAAGTCGAAGACGCGCTGAAAAAGGGCCAAGTATTTGGGGAACTTGTACTCGGAATAGCTCTGGAAGAAGTTGCCACAGAAGTAATAGGTTCTGCCTTCTCCAAACTCATTTTTGCAGACGGCTGGAAAGGATGATATGATTATCGGCTGATAGCTCCCTTTGGTGTTTTGCGACACATATCCCATAACCGCAGCTGACTGCGGTTCGACCTTCATCACATAGGTACAAGCCGGGAAGAATTCCTCTCCGATCTGGAAATAGTTTTCGAATGTACCGTATTCTTCGATCCCCCGATAGCGGACGCCCAGAAGCTTCGACAGACCAAAATTCCCCTGCTGGTTGTGTCGAGAATAAAGCGACGTTTCAAAAGATGTCATCAGTTTGCCGCCGTTTTCGACATATTTTTCCAGCAGCGTGATTTCATCAGGCGTCAGACAGGCACAATTGGGCAGCACAAGGAGCTTTGCATCACCGATTTCCTCTGCGCTGTCCACCACTTTGAAGGGGATATGCGCTCGCTGCAGCATCTCGTAAGCACCCTGAAAACTCTTCATATAATCTCTTTTCACTTCAATTGTTTCGCCCGTGAAGTCGCTCTGGGAAATTTCACCGCCATAAGTATTAGCCGTCTGGTACGACCAGAACAATCCTACTTCAGCAGCGTTTTGGGTTTCGGAAAAGTATCCTTCGTTTTTGGCCACCCAGTCGTTTATTTCCTTTATGGTTTTGTCGGCAGCAGCGTCGGGAAAGGTATACCCAATCCAGTAATTGGCCCCGTTGGCTAAGGTTTGAGCACATTCTATCTTAAGCTCTGCATCGGGCAGCGGGTTCCGATTCCAGGGTGAATGCTTGTGAGCGATGAAGATCACTCGCGGTTTATTCGGTGCCTGGGCCTCCAGACCCTTAGCCGTCATCCCCGGCTTGAATATGGGAGTCTCGATGAGCTTCCCGTAGATAAAACCACCCTCGGCACCGACTAAGTCCTGGTAGGGTTCCAGTTTGCGATTGTGCCTCCCAGACGCCCAACTGGGACGCAGCGACTCGCCATTCAGGTAAATGGCAGCGTCCGAATTCGCCTCTTTGCAGGCCTGGTAAGCATCTTTCATATACTCAGCCATCGAGTCCTCTTGAAACTCCACCAGCAGTTGATGGTCAGGATTTGCCAGCTCTCCTTTTCTGGGAAGCTTTCTGCCGTGGCGTTCCCGAAACTTAATCTGACAAGACTCACAATAGCAGCCTTCCCAGTGGAAGCAAGGACCATCCAAGAATATACCATCAACTCCCAGCTGAGCAAATCTGCGGACGTGTTCGTAAGAATAGTCCCGCCAACTCGTGTTCACACAGCTCATCACTCCGTTCCCATAGACCTTGTCAATGAGTTTCCCCTGGAAATCGTATTGAAACCAGTGGGGATTTTCCTCAGCCATCTCCAGCGAATACCAGTGGACATTGTAGTAGACGAACAGCCTTATTCCCCGGCGATGGGCAACCTCTAAGTACCGGGCCAAAATCTCCCAGGCGGGTTCGATGGAACCGTGAGCAATGACAACGCCGGTTTGATGGGGAAAGAAGTGCTCGGCATTGAAGCCCAGGCCGGCCTTCTTGTCCAGACTTTTCTCAATTTGGAACTCGCCGTGCTCAACTTCTTGGAGATTAACCAGACTGAAGTCGGCGATCCTTAACGGTTTTTTTAACCAGTCCATTTGAATTTCCTTTGCTGGTTATTAGAATTTTTTTATATCAGCCAATCGGGTATTTCCCGAACTTTCTGCCCGCTTCAAAATAGGCCTTTACATTCTCTAAAGGCGTTCCATCCCGGATAGAATCGTTAGTGCCGAGGATAAAACCACTGCCGGGGCCAGATACGCCCTCACTCCCTGCTATCAGAATAGTTTCCGTATTTGCCGACTAAGGAATGATAAAAGTCATAGCTCTCCACGGAGATGTCTGGCCCGATGGAGTGGGTACCGATGACAATTCCCCCTTCCTTGCCTGTCTCTAAGATAGGTAAAATGTGCCTTTTTATTTTTTCTTTACCTCCTGAAGGGAGTACAAAGGCATTATCCACTCCTCCGATATAGGAGAGTTTATCGCCATATTTCTTCTTCAATTCTAAAATATGCATTCCGGCTTTTGGTTCAACAGGATTTACCCCATCAATCCCAGCCTCTATCACCATATCAAGAAAGGAGACAATATTGCCATCGCAATGGAGAATAACTTTCTTCGCCCCAGCCTTCTTTAGAGTGTTTACCATCGTTTTATAAACAGGTAAGAATATTTGTTCAAATGTCTTTGGAGAAAACATTGGCGCATCATTAGAGCCCATATCATCATATATCCAGACACCGGTATCATACAGATTCCCCTTGCGTAATGACTCCAGGCCAATGGAAACAAGGTGATCCGCTACCTTTTCCACCAATGCCTTAGCAAAACTCTTATCACTAACTAAATCCATCAAGAACTCTGCTTCCCCTCGGATAAAAGAAGAACGGATAAAAGGACCACCAATCTTACAGAAAACAGCTCTTTTCTTCTTCTCTTCTTTTACTTTCTCTAAAAAACGCTTGTACCGGGAATCTAACTTGGCTGATTCAAATTTCAGATTATCCAGATCATTTCTGCTTTTTAAGACCGTATCTACGGTTTCAGAAAAATAGGAGCCTTCCCTTGTTTTTACGGTTCTTCCCCAACCATCCCGGGAGACTAAATAATCCCTTTCTTTTCTTATCACTCCTTTGGCGCTGGGGAAAAATGTCTCATCTGCCACCGGAACAGAAAGGTCAATTCCATAATAATCACGGATGTCAGTTTCTTGCCCAATTCCTTTTTCTTTACGCCAATTTTCCACAAATTCTCCCCAGAAGCCGTCAAAGAGGGGCATGCGATCTGGGTATTCGAAATCAAGAGCCTTCATCACCCGTTCTTTACTGGTCATCCTACTGCACCACTAACTTTACAAGCCTGGATAAAGACCTCAGAGGTAGCTGTGTAAGCCATAGTCACCATCTCCACCCATTCGATCCAAACGCGGGTCATCAGCAGTTCTTCTACCGTGTTGTGATTCTCCACGGCGGTGGTGCAATCTCGCAGCAGGATGGTCCGGTAACCTCTGTTGTGAGCCATCTCCCTCATCGCCCCTGGCTTATCAATAAGGCACATATTGGCAGCGAATCCCACATAGACGAGGTTGAGTATCCCCCGGCGTTTGAGGATCTCATCGATCTGCTCGCCGGTGGAGATGATATATTCGTCCTGAAGCGGCTCAACGATTTCGGGAATATAGGTCGAACGCTGCCGTACTTCATCTTTCTCTCCGAATCCTTTATAGTATCTGTTCTCATCAAACTCACGCTGCCTGGCTTTCACGAATTCCTGCGGAGGCCATTCGGGTGCCGGGTTCGGTTCGGAAGGGGGCGTATTCAACTCCTGTTCCAATCTTCTGTGCTGAGGATATTTAACAGCCACGTAATTCGTGGGAGCGTGAATGACTACCAGCCCGGCCTCCCTTGCCGCCTCAAGCGCGGGCTTGATTTTCTCCTCGGTTATTTTGTCTGCCCGGAGGTGAAAACTCCCGGAGCCAGCCACTACCGGCATATCCTCAGGTACGCGGCTTACATCCCAGATGTCCACCAGTACAAAGGCGGTCTGGTCTGCTTTGAGTCTTATCGGTTTCTCTCGATGAGAAAAGGACTGTTCCTCGGCCGCATCCATGGAGCAGTACCTTACTGGAAATTCTAAATATTCAGGCATTTTCCTTCCTTTCTTTGACTAATATGGTCATCAAGGGTCAAAATTCACTTTTCTCCCGACGTTCCGTACTGCCGGCGATAGCGAGTAAGAGTATCAATATAGAACCGGGCTTTGTCTGGCTCCATCACCGGTATACCACTCTCGGTACGCGGCATAAACCGACTGCCTTTACACCCCACCTCCATCACCTGAGCTACATGGGATTCTATTTCATCTTCACTCATCCTGGCAATTTTTGTACTGATTCCTCCTAAAAACGCAATTTTATGGCCCCATTTCTCTTTAAAAAATTTAAGGTCGTTATGATCGGAAGGACCGACTGGATTAAGCAGGTCAACTCCGGTTGCGATTAAACCATCCATCACCTCCTGGATATGTCCGTGACTGTGAAAGTGGAGAATAGCCCCATGCTGATGGCAAAGGTCGGCGATTTTCTTTATCCAGGGAACTACATATTTGTTGAACATATCCACCGAAAATAGAAGCGAATCACCGGTTCCCAGGTCGCTTCCCGAAAAGATGGCATCTACCCCGGCGTCGAGCAGTCTTTCGCTGCACTCTAAAATGTATGCTCCCAGAAGCTGGAAAATACGGAAAGCGGCTTCTTCCTCTAATGCCATCCACATCAGGATGTTATCAAAGCTGGTAAGATAGTAGTAGATGCTTCCCCAGGGGAAGGGAACACTGCCCTGTACAAAATATCCTTTTTCCTTAAAAGTCCTTACCAGATGCGGAATATCTTCATCCCAATGCACCGGCGGCATTTTGAACTCAAAAGCCTCCTCAGGGAAATTGATGGGAAATTTAATGGCTTCCCGGCAAAAAGTAGGTTCATAACTTTCATGCCATACCGCGCCGGTCTCATATTGATAAACTCGCTCTTGCTCTGTTTCCTTAAAAATTTTCATCCGGGGACTCAATCCAAGGCAAACGTCGAAATTGCCCAGGAAATCAGCGCGGGCGATACGGCCTTCAATGGGATCATCAGGAGCTTTGAATCCCAATTGTTTAGCCACAGTTACATCCATAAAGGCTTCGGCAATGGTGGGAACGACAACAGGTTTCTCGCCCTTGAGCACTTTCCAAACTTCTTCTCTTCTATTAATCTTCATAGCCATTTCCTCAAAAACCCTATGCCTTCGTCAACCATAATTTCGTGCCCCCAGTTGTGGCCCGCATATTCCACCTTATCTTCTATCCCCAATTTGACATAATGCGTTTTCAATCTTTGGTATTCAGCCTCCTGCAACGGCCACCAGCCAATGCCATCGGCCCTGCCTTGTTGGATTTGCACAGCCCGGGGGCACACGAGACTCAGAAGATTTGAATCCGTGAATCCACCTTTAAACCAGCCGGGGATCCAGATGTGTTCTTCATCTACGTCCAGAAAACAGGAGTACAATGGCGAGGAGATCGCCATTTTGTGCAGCCGGTCATTGAAGAAGGCACATACGATGGCGGCTTTGATCCTCTTTTCCAGCGGAACCGTGAACATGGTGTAGTGCCCGCCGAGGGAGATGCCCCACATGCCAATGCGATTTTCATCAACATCAGGCAGCGTAACTACATAATCCAAAAGCCTCCTGAGTTTGCCCACTTCCAATCCGGCCAGGGTTGTTCCCAGAAGCAGACACAGCCGGTGCAGCCTTGCTCTGGGAGGAGCGAGTGTAATATTGGCCGGCGCCAGCACGGCAAATCCCTGCTCCAAAAGGGCCATACCATAGCCGTGGTACAGGCCACTTGGATTATTGAATCCAAAAACGTTTGCCGGAGAACTACTAATTCCGTGCTGTGCTATGACCAGAGGAAAAGGGGTCTTTCCATTCTTCGGCAAGGCGAGTACGGCCCTGGCTCTCAGACCTTCCGCCAGATCAATATAGAGCCATCTGGCCACGACCTTCTCATTTTCAAAGACCGGCTCCCCCTGGGGATTGAAATCGGCGTCAAATTTCATCTCGCCTATGGTTTGACTCCAGAGCTGCCGGTACGACTCTGAACTGCCCTCGTAATGCGGCACATTTACGTAGTCTCGCTGCCATTGCGATGCCTCTTCGAGTGTCTTCCGGCACTGTGCAACCAGCCACACCTCTTTTTCCCTTTTCATTAGAGATTGCAGGTTGTTCTCGAGCCGTTCTACTACGCTCTGAGGTACATTCAGTAGATTGCTTGTATCGAAACGCTTCAAAGCATTCATCTTTTTCCTCCCTGGTTCAAGTGAGTGTGTGACTTCGGAAACCCATATAAGTTCCTAGACAAAATAGTCTTGATATTCTCAACCGCGGATTATACGGATTAGACGGATTTTAGACCTGTCCGTAATCCGTATACTCTGCGGAATCTGCGGTGAGATTTCATGAATTTGATTTTGTCCATTTACTCATATACCCGCATACTCGTCAATCATCACCAATTCCGGTTGATCATTCAGCCACCCGGTCCTTCATAAACTCATCGTATTTCAGTTTATTGGCGGCAATCGGCAAGGTGGCAAAGTAATCTATGAGTTTGTCAAATTGGGCAAGGCGTTCTTGCTTAGCACGAAGAATATCAGGCAAACGATCCGGCCGTCCTTCAAGATGCTTTATCAACCGGGTCAGTTCCTCCGGCGCTTCGCCAGGGCTGAGCACAAAGCCCGTGAATTCGTGCTTCAGCAGCTCCGGCACGCTAATCATACCGTCTTCGACGGGGGCAACGCGGCCCACGCGGAACGTCTCGTACGTATTGCCTTTCATCCGCCAGCAGCTCATTTTCTGCGGCAGGCTAAGCTTTGTGAGATCAAGCCGCACGTTGACGCCGACGGCGGGCGAACGGTCATGCTCCGGCCCTCCCGCGTTGGCCAGAATCAACAACACCTGCTCATCCGGTGTCACATAGAGGCTGTAGAAGACTTCCGGGTTGTCCAGTTCGATGACTTTTTCCGTCAGATAGTTATAGAAGGTTGCCCGGTGCACGGGAAAAGCTCGCCACATCTGCCACAGTGCA
>JAUWEO010000003.1 GCA_030608245.1 Candidatus Latescibacterota bacterium | reverse complement strand
CCGCCAAATCCCAAACCGGTGCTGTCATCGCGCTTGACAAATAACCTGGGCCCACCCAGAGCTTTGGAGAGATTGGACATCTCTTCTAAGGGAGTGGGCAGGTTTGCCAACCTCACCCGAGGGAATCTACTGAATTGCATCGGCTTCTGCTCCTCTTATTAAGGTAAATTATTCCTTGGCTCACTCTGCTTTTCTGGCCAGCTCTTTGATCAGATTCAGGGCGATGATCTGCCGCTGTATCTGGTTTGTCCCCTCATAGATCTGGGTTATCTTAGCATCGCGCATCATCTTTTCCAGGGGATATTCCTTCATATAACCGTAGCCGCCGAGGACCTGCACTGCATCGGTAGTCACCTTCATCGCCACATCAGAAGCGAAAACTTTAGCCATAGCGGACTCTTTGGAGAAATTCTTTGTTCCCGAGTCGATCATGCGGGCGGCAGAATAGACCAAGGCCCGTGCTGCCTCCAGTTGGGTGGCCATATCTGCCAACATAAATTGAATCCCCTGGAACGAGGAAATAGGCTTGCCAAATTGTACTCTCTGATGGGCGTAGGCTACTGCCTCATCTAAGGCTCCCTGTGCTATGCCCACTGCCTGGGCTGCTACCCCCGGACGGGTGCAGTCAAATGTTCTCATAGTGATGAGGAATCCTTGTCCCTCTTTGCCCAGGACATTCTCTTTCGATATCCGACAATCGGAGAACACCAATTCCCGGGTAGCAGAGCCTCGGATACCCATCTTATCCTCTTTCTTACCAAAGGAGAAACCTTCTGTTCCGTTCTCTATGATAAAAGCGGTGGCACCTCGGCTTCCTTTGGCCTTGTTGGTCATCGCAATGACCGTGTATATCTCTGCCTCGCCGCCGTTAGTGATCCACTGCTTTGTCCCGTTCAGCACATAGAAATCGCCATCTTTTGTTGCGGTGGTCTGTATTGCAGAGGCGTCTGAACCTGCACTGGCCTCGGTGAGGGCAAAGGCGGCCAGTTTCTCTCCGGCTGCCAGAGGTGGAATATACTTCTGTTTCTGTTCTTGGGTGCCAAAAAGCAAAATGGGAAAAGAACCCAGACTTGAAGCAGCAAAGCACAGGGCAATACCTCCACAGGCTCGGCTGAGCTCCTCGGTGGCAATGGCCATCTCCAGAACACCACCTCCAAAGCCTCCGTAGTTCTCCGGGATATGGAGCCCAAAGACCCCTGCCTGAGCCAGGACCTTCACTATCTCCCAGGGGAACTCTCCGGCCTCATCGTAATGAGCACGCACCGGTTTTATCTTCTCCTGGGCGATCTGTCTACAGGTATCTCTAATTACCGTTTGATCTTCAGTGAGTAGATAATCCATCCTACCTCCTTCCTAAGCCAGAGCTTGATCCATTCGTAAAAAGTCGAAAAGGAGGTCATTCTGAACGAAGTGAAGAATCTCATAGGTCTGTTTATACCAGGCAACTAGAGATTTTTCGACTCCGCTCCGCTCAAAATGACAAGAAAAAGACTTTTTACGAATGGATCAAGCTTGGATCTTTAAATAACAGTCCCGCCACCAAGGCACAAAGACACAAAGGGAATATTTACCATTTAATCCTGGTATCTCTATGTTTTAATAGGGTTCTTTTCTAATATTTCCAGTCTCTCCAGGGCTTCTTTGGCGGCGGCCTGTTCTGCTTCTTTTTTACTGCGCCCTTTTCCCTTGCCCAGACTTTGTTCCTGTACAAAGACTTCAACAGTGAAGAGCTTTTGGTGGTCAGGACCTTCCTGGGATTTCAGTACATAGTGAGGGGAACCCTTACCCTTAGCCTGGCTGTATTCAAGCAATATGCTTTTGAAATTCGGATGTTTTTTAGGTGGGGTAAGTCTGCCTGAAGCGTGGAGCAGGTGTCGTCTCAGAAATCGACTGGCAGCATCCAGCCCGCCATCTAAATAGATAGCCCCTATTAAGGCCTCAAAGGCATCAGTGATGATTGAGGCCCGTCCCTCGTTGTTGGAGAGTACCTCTGGTCCTGAAAGAAACAGATAGCCATCCAGACCGATCTCATCCGCTCTCTCACTTAAAACTGCCTTGCTGACCAAATGGGATTTGAGCTGACTAAGTTCTCCTTCTCTCTGATGAGGAAACTTTTGATAAAGATATTCTCCCACGACTAACCCCAGCACCGCATCTCCCAGGAATTCCAGCCGTTCGTTAGATTCTGTCGCTTTCTCACCCGAAGCATGGGTATAAGAGCGGTGCTTTAACGCCGTTCCCAGTAGTCCAACCTTCTTGAACCGATAGCCGATTTTCTCCTGCAATTGCAGGAGTTTTCCCCCAGAGGGTCTACGAAAAGAGTAGAGTATTCGGTTTTTCAAAAAATAAAGGACAAAAGAAAAGAAGGACCTGTCCCCTGAGCTTTCGTCTTTTATTGTGTACCTCATTTGAATCCTCGCCAGAAGGGAAACAGCGGAGACGGGGAACCTATTCCCCGTTTCTTTCTTTTGTCCTTTACGGCTGACTATAGAATTTTCTGACGGCTATCACCGCATTGTGTCCACCAAAGCCAAATGAATTGGACAGTGCGACATTTATCTCCAATTTTCTGGCTCGGTTGGGGGTATAATCCAGATTGCACTCTGAGTCTGGGTATTGATAGTTGATAGTTGGTGGCACGGTAGCGTTTTGCATAGCCAGAACAGTGGCTATCAATTCAATCGCCCCAGCGGCGCCCAGCGTGTGACCGGTCATAGACTTAGTTGAACTGATAGCGGCTTTATCGGCGTGTTTACCGAATGCCGATTTAATCGCCATGGTTTCAGTCCTATCATTCAATTTCGTGGAGGTGCCATGGGCGTTTATATAGTCGACATCCCCAGGTTGAAGATCGGCATCTTTGAGGGCTATCTTCACTGCTCGGGCTTCTCCTTCTCCATCTGAGGCCGGAGCAGTTATGTGGTAGGCATCAGCGGTGAAGCCGACCCCCACAACCTCAGCGTAGATTCTGGCCCCTCTGGATTGGGCGTGATTCAGCTCTTCCAAAATCAAGGTTCCCGCTCCCTCAGCCAGGACGAAACCATCTCTCTGGGCGTCAAAGGGGCGACTTGCCTTGATTGGTGCATCGTTTCTCAGCGATAGGGCTTTCATAGCGCAGAATCCCCCCAGAGACATAGGGGTTATGGAAGCCTCAGCACCGCCGGTTACCATCACATCGGCATCGCTGTGCTGTATCATCCGGAAGGAAGTACCAATGGCATGAGCACCGGAGGCACAAGCAGAAACAGTGGAATAGTTGGGTCCCTTTGCCCCCAGGACAATGGAGATCATTCCGGCAGACATATCAATGATTTGCATCGGGACGAAAAACGGACTTACGCCTCGCGGTCCCTTCCGAAGCAAGTTGGCATGCTGTTTCTCAAAGGTGGTAGTTCCACCTATACCGGAGCCATAGATTACCCCCACTCTTTCCGCGCAATGCTCAATATTCAGATCAGCATCTGCCACTGCCGCTAAAGCGGTATGGACCGCATATTGCGTGAACAGGTCCATCCGCTTGGCCTCCCTCTTGCCCAAACTGGCAATCGGATCGAATCCTTTGATTTCCCCAGCAATCTGGGAAGAATATCTTGAAACGTCAAATCTGGTTATCTTGGTTATTCCGCTTTTTCCTTTGGAGAGGGAATCCCAGAATGTGCTGATGGTAGAACCATTAGGAGCAAGTACACCAAGGCCAGTGATGGCCACCTTTCTCATTGAGATTCTCCACTCACTTTCTGATGTTCTTTGAGATATTTTACAGCATTTCCGACAGTTAACAGTTTTTCGGCCTCTTCGTCTGGGATTTCGATGTCAAATTCCTCCTCAAAGGCCATTACCAATTCCACCGTATCCAAAGAATCAGCCCCTAAATCATCTACAAAGCCAGCCTCAAGTGTCACTTGCTCTGGGTTAACGCCTAATTGTTCCACTATCAAATCCTTTACTCTGTCTTCAACACCCATTTGGATTACCTCCTATTCTTTAGTTAGTTGAATTTCATGGGGAAAGAATATCCTCTTTTATCTCTTTTGGTCTTCACATAACCATTCCTCCGTCGATGTTGATTACTTGTCCAGTTATATAAGACGCATCATCAGATGCCAGGAAGACAATCACCCCTGCCACATCTTGAGGCAAGCCCGGCCGTCGCAAAGGAATCGTTTTCAGGAAAGTCTCTTTGGCTTGTTCCGGGACCCGCTCAGTCATTTCTGTTTGGATATATCCAGGGGCCACGGCATTGACGGTTATCCCTCTGGAGGCCAATTCCTTTGCAGCAGATTTAGTTAGGCCTATGATCCCAGCTTTTGAAGCAGCATAATTGGCTTGCCCGGCGTTACCTACAAGGCCGATTACCGAAGCTATGTTAATGATCCTCCCGTATCTGTTTCGCATCATATGGGGAGCAACTGCCTTGGTACAATTGAAAGTGCCCTTGAGGTTAACAGATATTACCCAATCCCACTGCTGCTGGGTCATCCTCACCAGAAGGTTGTCTTTGGTCACTCCGGCGTTGTTAACCAAGATGTCGGCCCGGCCAAATTCCTCGGTGCTCTTTTGCACCATAGCCTGTACATCTTCGAAGTTGGCTACATCCACCTTTAGGGCCAGACTTTTCCTGTCCATCTGCCTTATCTGAGAGGCCGTCTGCTCAACGCCCTGTAGGTTGATGTCAGAAACTATCACCTCAGCCCCTTCTTGGGCCAGTCGCACGGCTATTGCTTGACCAATACCCTGACCTGCTCCGGTCACTATCGCAATCTTATCCTGTAGCGCTTGCATCCTCTTCTACTTTCTCGGATTTGGGTCTAAGCTTCACCTCTAACAATCTGTTCAGCGCTTACAACCTCTACTGCACGGTCTATTCTTCGCATCAGTCCACAGAGAACCCTGCCTGGTCCCACCTCCACCATTCTGTCAACCCCCAGGGCAACCATCCTCTGCATCGACCGGGTCCATTTGACTGGATGCGTAAGCTGCTTTACTAACAGCCTACGAATCTCCTCTGCATCAGTCGTCTCCTCGGCGGATATATTACAGATAATGGGAACTTCTGCCTTTTTCAAAGGCAAGGCGGCGAGCACCTCTTCCAGTCTGGCGGCCACAGTCTCCATAAAACGAGTATGAAAGGCCCCTTTTACCTGCAGTTCAACTACTTTTCGAGTCCCTCTCTGTTGGGCTAACCTCATTGCTTCCTTCACTGCCGAGGCTGCCCCGGAGATGACAATCTGCTCAGGGGAATTGAAATTCGCTGGCACAACCAATCCCAAAGAGCTTGCCAGTTCACAGATCTCAGCTATTTTGTCGGCAGGTAGTCCTATAATCGCTGCCATTCTCCCGGGGGTTTCTTTCTCTACCTGCTGCATTAGTTCAGCACGAATCTTCACTGCTCTGAGGGCATCAGAGAACTCTATCACCCCAGCTTTGACCAATGCCGAGTACTCACCCAGACTGTGTCCGGCAACGAACTGAGGGGCAATCTCTCTGTTTTCCAGGACGGAACAGAGGGCAATGCTGGTCACAAATACCGCCGGTTGGGTAAACCTGGTCTCTTTTAACCTCTCTTCTGGACCTTGGAAACACACATCTTTTAGGTCAAACCCAAGCAGACTGCTTGCCTGATCATATACTCTACGAGCTGACCGGAAACTCTCGTAGAGCCGTTTCCCCATTCCCACATATTGGGAACCCTGTCCAGGGAACAGAAAGGCTGTTTTTCCCATAGGTCATCTAAACTCTCAGCAGAGCTGCTCCCCAGGTGAGGCCAGCCCCAAAGGCCACCATTAACACCAGATCGTCAGTTTTAACAAGACCCTTTCGCTTGGCTTCATCCAGGGCAATAGGAATGGAGGCAGCAGATGTGTTGCCGTACTCATCCAGGTTAACATAGACTTTTTCCCGGGGGAGTTTAAGCTTTTTGGCTACTGCATCGATGATGCGCAGGTTGGCCTGATGGGGAATGAGTAAATCGATCTGTTCAGAACTAAGATGTGCTTTTTCAAGCACAGATACTGCCGCTTCGACCATAGAGAGGATAGCCGGACGGAACAGGTCATGTCCGTTCATCTTTACGAAGTGCATCCTCTGTTCCACGGTATGAAGCGAAGTAGGATTTCGCGAACCACCTCCAGGGAGCATCAAAAGTCTTCCCATAGAGCCGTCACTTTGGGTATACGTGGCGATCAGCCCCTTCTCTTTTTCTTCAGTGGGGGTCACGACAGCAGCCCCCGCTCCGTCCCCAAACAAGACACAGGTATTTCTGTCAGTCCAATCGGTGATCTTGGACAAGGTCTCAACTCCTATGGCCAGGATATTTTCTCCATTGCCAGAGCGAATTAATGCATCCGCTAAGGAAAGGGCATAGATAAACCCGGAACAACCAGCGTTGAGGTCCATAGCGGCAGCCTTTGTGGCTCCTAATCTCTCTTGCACAATACAAGCAGTAGCGGGAAAGGGCATATCTGGAGTGACAGTGGCTATTAAGATGTGGTCAATTGCCTTTGGTTTTATCCCTGCATCTTTCAGCGCCTTCTGGGCAGCTTCGAAAGCCATCGTTGCACTGGTGGTCTTGTCATCGGCGATGTGTCTCCGCTCAATCCCGGTTCTCACTCTGATCCACTCATCGGAGGTATCCACCAGCTTTTCTAAGTCAAAGTTCGTCAGGATCTTTTCGGGAGCCGCCGACCCAGTACCCACAATCTGTGCTCTCCTAAGATGGTTTTCTTCAGGCATTTGTTTCCCCTTAAAGGCAATATAAGGACTCTGCCACAAAGGCACAAAATCACAAAGAAATCTAATGGAATCAAAGGATTTGTTATTTTAATCTTAGTGTCTTGGTGTCTTTGTGGCAGAACTGGTCTCTTCTTTTAGCTGGGTTTTGATGCACTCATTGATTCGGTCTTGCACCAGTCTTTGAGCGACTTTTATCGCGTTTCTAATAGCCTTGATCGAAGAACCTCCATGGCAGATAATAGTGACTCCCTGTACTCCTAACAGAGGGGCGCCGCCGTATTCCTCATAGTTCAATTCCTGCTTTAACTTAGTAAAGGCCGATTTAAGGAAGTAGGTGCCTATTCTGCCAAATGGATTGGCTCTAGTGCTTGTATCTATGGTAGAAAAGACCATATCGAAGATGCTCTCCGTAAATTTCAAGATGACATTGCCGACAAAACCATCGCATATAACCACATCTACTGTACCTCTGAGCACATCTCCTCCTTCAATATTCCCGATGAAATTGAGGTCAGACTCAGAGAGCAGTCGGTGGGTCTCGAGGGTGAGGTTATTACCCTTCGAGCTTTCTTCTCCGATACTCAACAATCCAACTTTGGGTTTTTCAATTCCGAAAATGTGATTCACATAGAGACTGCCCATGATCCCGAACTGTAAGAGGTTTTCTGCCTTACAGTCAGCATTAGCTCCGGCGTCTAAAACTGTACAGATGCCGGTTTTGCTGGGAAATGGCGAGGCTATGGCGGGCCGACTCACCCCCTCTATTGCCCCCAGGGTCAATAGTGAAGAGACCACTACTGCCCCTGTATTTCCAGCGCTGATAAAGGCGTCTACCTCCCCTTGTTTCTGAAGGCGACTGGCTACAGCTATAGAGGAGTTTTTTTTTCTTCTTAATACCGAGGTAGGGGAGTCGTGCATCTCCACTTTTTCCGGGGCATGGATAACAGAGAGACCAGGCGGCCGTTTTGAAGGAAGCCTGTCCTCCAGAAGATCTTTGTCTCCTACCAACAGGATCTCCAGATTGTCCCTATTGCTCTGCAGTACCTGAACAGCTGCCTCTACCAGGATATTGGGGCCGTTATCTCCCCCCATTGCGTCCAAAGCGATTCTCATTCCTTACTCCCGAAATTTCTCAATCAATGGAGTTTAACCCTCTTTAATTGCGATCACTTCCTCTTCTTTGTAGTAGCCGCAGTTGGGACATACTCTATGAGGCAATTTAGGTTGGCTGCAATGAGAGCAACTCACTACATTCGGAGCTACCAGTTTCCAATGGCTTCTCTTCTTATCTCTTCTGGACTTTGATACCTTTCTCTTGGGAAGTGCCAATGTTAGACTCCTTTCTAATAGATTGGTTTTTCAGCTAATCGAAGCTCAAACTACGAAGTTCAGAAAACTTGGAGGAGAAAACCTTCTGGCGACAGCCACACTCTCCTTTATTCAGGTCCTGTCCGCATATCGGACACAAGCCTTTACACTCTTCTGAACAGAGAGGTTTTATCGGAATAGCCAACAGAAGGGTTTCCCCCACTCGGTCGTGCAGATCGATAACCTTCCCCTTATATTCGAAGGTTATCAGATCTTCTTTGGAGAGCTCAATCTCGGATTTTTCTCCTGTTACAGCCCTTGTGCGGAATAACAACTCGAATCCCGACTGTAAGTGTGTCTGGAAAGATTCCAGGCAGCGGGCACATTTCATCCCCACCGTGGTGGAGACGGTGCCAGTGAGGAAAAGGGTTTCTGAGTTTTTTACTATCTGCACTTGGGTGAAAATCGGGGTCAGGTAGATGTTCTCTCTCTCTTCCAGATTCAATTCAGAGGCAGAATTGTTGAAGTTGAATCTATTAACCCCTTCAGAGAGCTCTTTTGAATATATTTTCATCTTCCCTTGCGCCGTTGATCAGAGAGATATTTGTGTATAGCCAAGGCTGCTTTTCTCCCTGCTCCCATAGCTGAGATTACTGTAGCAGAGCCGGTTACGATGTCTCCACCGGCAAATACTCCCTGTTTGCTTGTCTGTCCAGTTGCTTCGGAGGCGATAATGTAACCCCGCTGGTTTCTGTTCAGGCCTGTGGTGGTAGAGGGGATGATAGGGTTGACATCTGTGCCAATGGCTACTATTACAGTATCAACTTCGATGGTGTATTCTGAACGTAGCAGAGGTAGGGGACGCCTTCTGCCCGATCTGTCTGGTTTACCAAGCTCCATTTGTACGCATTCTATCGTTTTCACCCAACCTTCCTCATCGCCGATAATCCTGACTGGAGTGCTTAAGAATATGAACTCAATGCCCTCTTCTTGGGCGTTTTCTATCTCTTCAACCCGGGCAGGCATCTCTGTCCTTGAGCGTCGGTAGATATTAAATACCTTCTCAGCGCCCAACCTTAAGGCAGTTCTGGCTGAGTCCATCGCCACATTGCCTCCTCCGATAACTGCCACTCTGGGTCCAGATTTGATCGGGGTGTCGTATTCTGGGAATAGATAGGCCTTCATCAAATTAGTGCGGGTCAGATATTCGTTAGCAGAGTAGACGCCGTTGAGATTTTCCCCTGGAATATGCATAAAGCGAGGCAATCCGGCCCCGCTTCCTATGAAGACAGCATTGAACCCATTCTGGAGGAGTTCATCAACAGTGTTCACCTTTCCGATTACCATATTGGTTTTCATCTGAATGCCCAGCCTGCTGATAGAATCGATCTCTTGCTGAACAATTGCCTTGGGGAGGCGAAACTCTGGAATACCATAGACTAAGACCCCGCCAGGTTTGTGAAATCCCTCAAATATAGTGACCTTGTACCCCATTTTTGCCAAGTCCCAAGCCGTTGTTAATCCCGCTGGCCCAGAACCCACTATTGCCACTTTCTGGCCATTGGACTCGGCAACGTCATCTGCTTTAATCGTTCCCTTCTTTAAGACGTAATCGGCGACAAATCGCTCCAATCGTCCGATTGCCACCGGCTCTTTCCGTTTCCCCAGCACGCACAACTTCTCACATTGGCTCTCTTGGGGACATACCCGGCCGCAAATAGCGGGCAAGCCGTTAGTCTCTCTAATCTTGTAAAACGCCTTTTCGAAATCTCCCTCTGTGATGAGTTCTATAAATCCAGGAATATCTACATTCACTGGGCAGCCAGAGATACAGAAAGGCTCCTCGCATTGGAGACAGCGGCTTGCTTCTTTGATCGCCTGGTGAGCAGAATAGCCTAAGGCCACCTCATCGAAATTCTTCACCCTCAGCTTGGTATCCTGTTTGGACATCGGTTCTCTGGCTGCAGGTATGCCGCTGTCTTTAGTCAAAGGTGCTCCTTAAAACTAAAATAAATCGCAAGTTAGATCACTCAGACCGTTTTACTATTTTAGGTAATAATATACAAATTTGGAAAATTGTCAAGTCCAAAAGGTAGCCGATGATTCTATTTTGTGCGGAAATAAAAACTTAAAGCTATAGCTTTTTTTCTCCAATTCAGCGCTGCCAGGAAACTCAAAGGCCTACTTACTCTGAATTCTGTTTTTCCAGGGCTATCTTCTCTTCCTCTAGATACATCCGTTGTCTTCGCAGCAGTTCCTCAAAGTCCACCTGATGGCCATCGAATTCAGGGCCATCAATACAGGCGAATTTGGTCTCTCCGGCCACGGTAACCCGGCAAGCGCCGCACATTCCAGTGCCATCCACCATAATGGGATTCAAGCTGACAATAGTCTGGATGTCTTGTTTCTCGGTAATGCGACAGACAGCACTCATCATGGCCACCGGACCAACAGCCACTACTCGGTCTATGTTCAATCCATCAGCTATCAATTTCTCCAAGGCGTCGGTTACGAATCCGTGCGTTCCACAGGAGCCATCATCGGTGGTCACCAGTAACCGGTCGCTGATTTTCCTCATCTGCTCCTCCAGGATGAGCAATTGTCTGTTTTTGGCGCCGACAATGGAAACCAATCGGTTGCCAGCGCCCTTCAATGCCTTGGCCACCGGGTAAACCATCGCAGTACCCACGCCGCCCCCGATACACACCACTGTCCCAAAATTCCTCACCTCGCTGGGATTGCCCAGAGGACCAGCGATATCCGTAATCTCTTCTCCTTTTTCCAAGCTCCCCAGTTTCTTGGTGGAATTGCCCACCTCCTGTAAAATGATGCTCAAGGTGCCCTTTTCTTCATCCTGTTCCACCACAGTGAGGGGAATACGCTCGCCTTTCTCACCGCAACGCACGATAACGAATTGTCCAGGCTTAACCTTTTGAGCAATCTCCGGTGCACTCAATACTAACTGCTTAATTTCCGGGGTTAGTTCCCTTTTTTCTGATATGTAAGCCATCTTCCCTCTCAGAGGCTCCAGGAAGTTAGTGTTTCTAATTATCTCTCAAATTTAGGAGTTATTGAAGAAAAACTCTATCTCTCTCTTGGCGTTAGCCAGTGAATCTGATGCGTGAACAGCATTCTGAGTCTTGCTGGCACCATAAATCTCTCTTAGCGTGCCTTTCACAGCTTCACTGGGGTCGGTTGCCCCCACTGTTTTTCTCAAATAAGTTACTGCATCTCTTCTCTCTAACAGTGCTACCACTATTTGTCCTGAATCCATAAATCGCACCAGGTCGGCAAAAAACGGTTTGCCCCTATGCACTGCGTAGAATTCCTTTGCTTCTTGGGATGTAAGAGAGAGGGTTTTGGTCTGGCGAACCGTAAAGCCTTCCTGCTTAACCCTTCCTATGATCTCTTCTGCTTTGGCTACAGCATTGGGTTTAATAATCATTAAGGTCTGTTCCATTTGCCACTTCCTTAGTGCAACCAGCGAGCAACGTCGTTGAAGGTCACATAAGCCATCAGTAAAACGATAATTACCAGCCCAATCTTAGTCGTCGCCAGTCTCAACTTACTGGGAACAGGTTTTCTGATAGCACCTTCGACCAGTAGAAATAGAATCACCCCTCCATCGACGATGGGGATAGGAATGAGATTAATCAATCCTAAGTTGATGCTCAAAAAGGCGGCGAAGCCGAACAGGTTTTTCCATCCCCAGCGCGCGGTTTCACCAGCCATTTCAGCAATGAGCATGGGGCCACCCAAAAGACGAGGAGAGACCTCTCCCGAGATTAATCCCTGGATGACCTTAAGTATCAGATAGGTTCTCTCCCAGGTCTGCTGAGCCCCGTAGTAGATTGCCTGTATTGGCCCGATCCTTTTCGAGGCAAATTTTGGACCTATACCGATTACCCCGTATTCTATCACCTGATTTTGGAGATCGGGTTGTCTCTTCACCTGGGTTATGATAGCAGCCTCGTGGTCTTCACCATTGCGTCTCCATTCCACTACTATGGTATCTCCAGGATGTGAGTATATCTCCTCAACTGCATCCTCCCACTGGGTAACTTGGTTACCGTTTATGGCGGCAATTACGTCTCCTGGAAAGATGCCTGCTTTCTGTGCCGGACTTCCTCTCTTTACATTCCCCACTACAGGCTCAAGAAACGGTGATATGCCCAAAATCTTTTCCTCTGGGTGGAGGATCACCTCAAGCGTCTTTACTTCGTCGTCTCTTCTCAATTGGAGGTGAAATGTCTTGCCTCTATTTAAGGCTATTGCCTTTTGAACCTGAGCCCAATCTTCCACCTTTTCACCCTCAATGGAAATTATCCAGTCACCAGGCTCTATTCCCACTGCCTCAGCAGTGGAGTCTTCGAGGACTTCTCCTATCCGGGTGGTATCATAGGCGGAGATTCCCCAACCGAGGGCCAAGACGGAGAAAATAAGGAAGGCAAGCAAGAAATTCATCATCGGGCCGGCAGCGATAACCGCTATTCTGGTAAGAACAGGTTTTGAGGTAAATTCCCAGGGCTGTCCTTTGATCTCGGCTTCACCGAAGTCAGATTGCCCGGCTATTTTAACATAACCTCCCAGCGGCAGCCAGGAGATACAGTATTCGGTCTCCCCCACCTTTTTGCCTATCATCTTAGGTGGAAACCCTAAAGAAAATTGCTCGACTCGGATCTTTGATCGTTTTGCCACCACAAAATGGCCCAATTCGTGAACGAAGACTAACAGACCCAGGACAAAAACGGCAGCAACAATTGTGGTTAGCATTCTTTCGGTTCCTATTGGTAATCAGCAACTACCTTTTTAGCCTGATGCCGAGCCCAGGAATCAACCTGCAAAATCTCATCTATACTCGCCCCAGAAGTTACCTTGTGACTGTTCATGATTTCTTCCACTATTTCCGGAATTTGCGTAAAGCGAATCTGTTGAGACAAAAACGCCTCCACTGCCACCTCATTGGCAGCGTTCAGAACCGCTGGCATACTGCCCCCTACCTCTGCTGCCTGATAAGAGAGTTTCAAACATCGGAATCTCTCTTGATCTGGCGGTTCAAAGGTTAATTCCACGCCCTGGGAAAAATCCAATCTCAATTCCTCTGTCTCTATTCTCTCCGGATAGGTGAGGGCATATTGAATGGGCAGCCTCATATCCGCCACCCCTAGTTGGGCTAAGATAGAGCCGTCGATGAACTCGACCATTGAGTGCACAGTTGACTGGGGATGAATGACAACGCTGATCTTAGAGGGTGGTACCTTAAAAAACCAGTGAGCTTCGATTATCTCCAGGCCTTTGTTCATCAGGGTTGCCGAATCGATGGTGATCTTCCTTCCCATCTGCCAGGTAGGGTGGAACAAGGCATCAGAGGGAGCTATGGCCTTTAACTTCTGCTGAGACCATCTCAGAAATGGACCTCCAGATGCGGTCAAGATGAGCCCTTTTATCTGGCCAGCAGGGCTGTCGTCCAAGCATTGCCAGATAGCGCTCATCTCACTGTCGATGGGAAGCAACTTCACTCCTCGTTCCTCTGCTGCTCTGGTAATAATCTGCCCTGCCATGACGAAAGGCTCTTTATTGGCTAAAGCTACATTCTTCCCTGCCTCAATAGCCTTCAAGGTTGGAAGCAGGCCCATTCCGCCTACCAGAGCATTGATGACCAGGGCGCTTTCCGGGTGTTCGGCCACTCTGGTCAGCCCTTCGCTGCCTCCCACTACCTCTATGTTCAAGGCCTTTAGTTGTTGCCTAAGGACCGGTACCAAGGACTTATCAGCAATAGCCACCAGCTGAGGGTGACAACGTAATGCCTGCTGGCATAAAAGCTGTGCGTTTCTGCCAGCGCTCAGCGCCACAACCGAGAAACGCTGGGGGGATTTTTCCAGAATCTCCACACTGGCCTTGCCGATAGAGCCGGTGGAGCCTAAGATAGCAACCTTCTTAAAAACACTCACTGTAGTATCCCGGCTACTTTAAGATAAACATAGGCCAGAGGGAGAGCACAAAACACACTGTCGAATCTGTCCAGGACACCTCCATGCCCGGGGATTGCTCGAGAGGAATTCTTCACCTCTGCGTCTCTTTTCAATAGTGACTCTACTAAATCCCCAAGCTGGCTTCCAATCGCGATAATGAGTCCCAGAACAAGGCTGTTGGCTGTTGAGAACATAGGCACAAAGGTTTGACTGCCAGCGAAAATAACTGCCAATGCCCCTACAATTCCACCTATAGCTCCTTCAACTGATTTCTTGGGGCTAATCCGAGTGAAAAGCCTATGTTTCCCGAATCGTCGGCCTACAAAATAGGCGGCTGTGTCAGCGCCCCAGATGGAAAGCAAGACTAATATTGTCAGGCTTCCCGAATCTGCCTGGGAAGCAGCAGCGCGGAACAACAGCAAAAAACTGCTCAACCAGCCTACATAAAAGATCCCCAACAGCGTCGAACCCGCATTTGCCAAAGCAGAACCTGAATCTCGACGGCAGAGTTCAAAAAGCAACACCAACAAAACCACCCCTGCTGGGACAAACTCTGAATATTCGCCTCTAAGAAAGAAAAATTCCCAACTTATAGCTAAGGCCACCAGGGTTCCCAAAACCCGCTGTGGCCTCCATCCTTTTGCCTGTTGCAAGCGGAACAGCTCCTGAATTCCCCCCACGATCACCAGGTCAACAAACACCAGAAGGCATAATCCACCTTGCCTGATCGCCACAAGTATCAGAGGAACAGCAAAAACGGCTACCAGAACTCTCTTGGCTAAGTTAGACAATAGAACTCTACTCCTTTATCTTGCCGAATCTTCTTTCCCGAGACTGGTAGCTTTCAATGGCTTGGTAGAGATGTTTCCTTCTGAAATCCGGCCAGAGAATATCGGTCACCCATATTTCTGTGTAGGCCATTTGCCAGAGGAGAAAGTTGCTTAACCTCATCTCTGCGCTGGTTCTTATGAGTAAGTCTGGATCAGGCAGGTCAGCAGTGAACAGATGGGCTGAGATGGTTTTTTCACCGATCTTGTTTGCGCCGTACTCCCCATCTTCCACCTCTGACGCGATGCGCCGCACTGCCTCAACTATCTCTCCTCGGCTGCCATAATTTAATGCCAGATTGAGGATCAAACCGGAGTTTTGGGAGGTAAGCTGGATTGTTCTCTGAAGTGCCTTTTGGCAAAAATGGGGCAGTTGCTCGATCTTGCCAATGGCTCTTGCCCGCACGTTGTTCTCGAGCAGCTCTTTGGTCTCCTTATCCAAAGTTTCCTTAAGGAGATTCATCAGGGCAGATACCTGTTGGGGAGGGCGTTTCCAGTTTTCTGAAGAAAAAACATAAAGGGTGAGCACCTCAATTCCCAGTTCCCCGGCTGCCCTTACCACATCGCGCACAGAATCAACCCCGGCGTGGTGGCCCACAATCCTCTTCTTCCCTTGTTGTTTGGCCCATCGGCCATTGCCATCCATGATTATGGCTATGTGGCGAGGCAGATTTCCTCTCTGAATCAGCCGTTCCTGAACTTCTTTGTCTTGTTCGTGCATTCTAAGCCTCTTCTGAAAACCCTCAATTTACACATTCATCCCTCCAAAGTCAAGCACAAAAAAGGACAAAAGCACTACCCGGATATTTTCTTATGGTTAGCTCTAAAATGGCACGTTGGTTGAAAAGTAACCCACGATATCGGCGAGGAATAACCCAAAAAACATCTGTATCTTAGAGTTTTTGCAATAGGTTGTTTTCTCTGCCTACTTAAATGTAACTCAAATCCTCATCGGTGTCAATAGAAATCTGCATTCTTTGGTAAGGCCTGCTATCGGCGTCAATACCTGTAGTTATCCTGTGGGAGACAAGAGAAGTTCCCAATATGCAGTTTTAGGGTTGTTTTTCATACTCCGGGGGGTAATTACTTCTTGCCAGCAGATGCTGCTGCTATTATATTGAAGATAATTTTGGGCTATTTACCCAGATTTCAACCAAGAACAAGGAGGTCTATACTCTGATGACACCCCGGGAAAGATTTCGAGAGGCGCTTTTGTTCGGTAGCCCGGACAAGATACCCTTTAGCCCTGGAGGACCACGGGAATCCACTTTAGCTGTCTGGTACCAGCAAGGGCTGCTCCAGGGGAAAGACTACTACCAAGTGTTGTTGGAAATCTTAGGGATAGACCCTGGACCTACCCAGACTGAGGTGAGCTTAGATGTCTCGTTCAAGATGATTCCGCAGTTTGAAGAGAAGGTTTTAGAACACAAAGACGGCCATTACATTGTCCGGGATTGGATGGGAGCTATCACTGAGATATCAGACGAGTATGACTACACTTATATCCGTTCGGCTAAGGATTTTGTCACCCGTAAATGGCACAAATTCCCAGTCGAAGATCGAAAGGACTGGGAAGAGATGAAAAAACGCTATCTGCCCGACA
Organism: Candidatus Latescibacterota bacterium; assembly: GCA_030608245.1. Classification (GTDB taxonomy): domain Bacteria; phylum Latescibacterota; class MVCY01; order MVCY01; family MVCY01; genus MVCY01. Next base: position 7,343 of record JAUWEO010000003.1, on the reverse strand, counting down.
CACCAGGACGTTTTCCAGAAGATTTTAAGCAGCGATGTGAAGCCTTGCAGGAAAGGGACTATGTTGTCAGTCTTGGTGTCAACGGGCCTTTCTGGCAATTACGAGAGTGGTGTGGTTTCGAAAATCTCTGTATGTTGGTGATTGAGGATCCAGATTTCGTCCAGGAAATGATCGACCACTGGACTGATTTCGTTTCTCGGACTATGGTCCCTATTCTGGAGAATGTTGAACTCGATTATATATGCATCTCTGAGGATATGGCCTACAAAGAGCACAGTATGATCTCGCCCCGAATGGTGCGAGAATTCCTACTGCCCACTTACCAGCGCTGGGTTCCAGAACTCAAAGAAGGCGGCTGTCCTATTGTTTCGTTAGATTCGGACGGCTACATCGGGGAATTAATCCCCATTTGGATTGAGGTGGGGATAAATTGCTGTCTTCCTATGGAGGTAGCTGCAGGCAATAACATCGTCGAGTATCGCAGACTCTACGGCAAAAAGATGGCTTACCAGGGAGGAATTGACAAACGAGCTATTGCCAAGGGAGGAAAGGTAATGCGGCGGGAGCTGATGCGACAGGTGCCGCCGCTGTTGGAGGAAGGCGGATTTATCCCCGGTTGCGATCATGGGGTCCCTCCCGATATCTCCTGGCCCAACTATATAGAATACTCGCGACTGTTGGCCCAGTTGACCGGCTGGATATAGAAGCCACCGCTGCCGACTTAGGGAGGCTATCGAATCCGGTACGTTGGCAGAAAGCATTGAGCGGGCGATCTCCTCGGAGGGTTGGTAGTGTGCACTTCAGTGCATTTCAAATAGGAAAGAGAGGTGAATAAATGACAACGAAGGTTACGAGGTTCGGTACGGTTTTGTGCTTGATGCTATGTTGGACAACGGGTGTCTTCGCTCAAACGCCGGCGAAGAGGCTATCCCTCGAACAAGCTGTGCAAATGGGTGTCGAGCACAATCTTACACTTGCGGCAGCACGACAGACCCAGCAGGCGTCCAAGTGGGGTGTCAGGAAGGCCTATTCTAATTGGCTTCCAACAGTAGAGATAAACTCTGGCTACACCCGTTTAGATGGCGAGACGGTGAGACGGGCGAATATCTTCACCGAGATCGGAAAATCGTTCCCCGGAGTTGATCCGAAGGATATTCGACCGGCGGCTTACAAAAATGCATACAGCACAAGCCTGACCGTCATCCAACCTCTCTACAACGGCGGAGCAGAATATTCGAGCATCAGGTTATCGAAGGCAGCTCACAGGGCAAGCAAATACTCGCTTGAAGACACCAAGCAGGAGGTTATAGTGAAGGTCAAAAAGGCCTATTTCAATATCTTAAAGGCTCAGGAGTTGCTGAATCTTATGGAGGAATCGGTGGAATCCACCCGAAGGCATCTGGTAAATGTCCGGAGAATGCTGGAGGTTGGCTCCAGAAGCAAGGCCGATGTCCTGAGATGGGAGGTGCAATTGGTCCAGGACGAGGGGAACATGCTGGAGGCTGAGAACCACTTGGCCATTGCTATAGCTGCTTTAAACGAAGCCATGGGTATGGAGCTTGAGGAGAACTACGAGCTCCTTCCGATCTCTGAGGGGAGTCCCAGAGAGGGCAGTCTGTTTCAGGATCAAATTGTTGAGATAGTGCAGGACCATCCAGCCATGAGAGCAATGAAGGCGAATGTAAGTCTTCAGAGGGCTCAGGTTCGACTGGCGCAAGGCAGTTTTCAGCCGAAGGTCAACTTGGTATACAGCTATGGCTGGGAAAAGGATGATGACATAAGGTTGGATGGCGACAGAACCTGGACTACCTCGGTTCAGGTGAGCTTTCCTCTGTTCAATGGTTTTGGGAACTATTCCGCGGTGCGGAAGGCCAAAGCTGAGCTGAGGAAGACAGAGGAGTCAGCCAAAGGTATCCAAAAAGGGATGGAACTTCAGGCAAAGAGTGCTTGGCTAAACCTGAAAGCGGCGCAGACACGAATCGGGATCGCTCGCAAAGGCGTGGAACTGGGAGAGGAAAATCTGCGCGTCGTGAAGAATATGTATGATGCAGGGTTAGCGTCCAACATAGATTTCATAGATGCCCAATTGGCTCGTAACGGAGTCCGGGTAAGCGCGATCAATGCGCTTTACGATTTTTGCATTGCTGAAGCAGAGTTAGAGAGAACACTGGGGGTGGAGAACAAGTAGGAAACTAAAAAAGGGAGGTTATAACGATGAGAATTTCAAAGAAGAAAGTGATCTTCGCAGGGGCAGGGTTGTTGGTTGTCATCATTGTGGGATTAACACTTTTGAGCAGGTCAAAGGTGAAAAATGCCCCAGCAGTGAAGGTAGCCGAAGGTGAAGTGATCCCAGTGGAAATCCAGGAGGTCAGACGCACAACCATGACGGAGACTATCTCGGCGGTGGGAACGGTCGAAGCATGGCACGATGTGACACTTAGCGCAGAAGCATCGGGTAAGGTAGTCGAGATCTGCGCGAATGAGGGGGATAGAGTGAAGAGGGAGGATCTGATCGTCAAATTAGACGACGAGCTGCGATCTCTTGCCGCAGCTCAGGCGAAGGCACAAGTGTTGATGGCGAAGGCCAATTTCCAGAAGGTAAAGCGAGACCTGAAGCGCAGCGAGGATCTTTTCGGGACCGAGGACATCAGCGAATCGCAGATTGAACTGGCCCGTCTTCAGGCCGAAACAGCCGAGGCGGGTCTAAAATCAGCGGAGGTGGCGCTGAAGATGGCGCTTCGACAGTTGGCGGATACTGAGATCAGAAGTCCCATTGATGGGAAAGTGGCCGTGCGCTATGTAGATGTGGGAGAGTTAGTGGCTCCGGGTACACCGATCGCTACGGTGGTTGACCTCAGCCGGGTGAAAGCCAAAATCGGGGTCTCAGAGCAAGAGATTGCCAAAATCAAAACAGGACAGAAAGCCTATCTCAGCGTAGATGCTTACCAAAACGAGCGCTTCGAAGGAGAAGTCTCCAACGTGGGTTTGAAGGCCGATCTCCAGACCCGTTCTTTCCCCATTGAGACAGAAGTGGCAAGCAATAGCGGTGAGAAGCTCAAACCCGGGATGATCGCCCGGGTGGAGGTTGAGGTCAAGACACACGCAAACGTGCTTTTGATCCCCCAGGACGCTGTGTTGGATGAATCGGGAAAAAAGGTTGTGTACGTGGTTAAAAGGGACAAGGCAACGAAACGATCCCTGTTCTTAGGCCGTCGGTGGGATGAACGAGTGGTCGTGGAGCGCGGCCTGGAGGCTGGAGATCGATTGGTCGTAGCGGGCCAGGAGAAGTTGAGCGAGGGGACGAGAGTAGTCATCGGTCATTAGGGGAGGTCTAATGACCAATGACCAACACAGGAGGCAACCCAATGTCCATCTTCAAAATCTCGGTAAATAATCCTGTGCTTGTCAACATGGTTATGATCGCGGTGATCGTGTTGGGCACGTATTCGTTCATCACACTGCCGCGGGAGGCCATGCCGAACATTGAGTTCAACTGGGCGTTTATTCTGACGGTTTACCCCGGAGCGTCCCCTGAAGAGATCGAACAGTTGATCACGATCCCGATGGAGGAGGAAATCCAGGACGTGGAGAAGATTGATCTGATCAGCTCGGAGTCGTCGGAGGGGGCATCGTTTGTGTGGGTGAAGTTCGAGCAGATGTCGGACGACGATTTCGACAAAGTCTTTCAGGACCTCAGAACGGAGATAGATAAGGTCCGGGATCTTCCCGCGGATGCGGAGGATCCCGACGTGATACGCTTCAATACAGAGTTGATGATACCCATCATCAATGTGGTGCTATCCGGGGACCGGCCCGAGGGGGAGATGAAGGAGTGGGCCAAGCGGCTTCGGGAGGATATCCTGGATATCGAGGACGTGGCCAAGGTGAACACCTCGGGCGTGCGGGATCGGGAGATCTGGATCGAGGTGGATCCTGGCCGGCTCTACGGATATGGCCTTCAGCTTCAGCAGGTGATGGATGCTTTGAGGGCGAGCAACCTGAACCTCCCCGGGGGAGACATCAAGATGGGGCAGTCCGAGTATCTGATCCGCACGGTCGAGGAATTTGACGAGGTGGATCAGATGCGAAACGTCATCGTGCATACATTCCGGCCCGGCGGAGGACAGGTAAAGGTGCGCGATCTGGCCCGGGTGCGGGATACGTACGAGGATGCGCGCACACGCTCCCGCTTAGACGGCCAGCCCGCCATTACACTCAGCGTGATGAAAAAGCAGCAGGGCAACTCGATCCGGCTTACGGATGAAATCAAGGAGATTGCGAAGGATTGGGAGGCGCGGAAACTTCCCGAAGACGTGAAGATCACGCTGACGTGGGATACTTCGGTGTTTATTCGGGACATCCTCAAGAAATTGGAGATCAACGCGCTGTTGGGAATGCTCTTGGTATTGGGAGCGCTCTACGTTTTCTTGGGGGGACGCAACGCCTTTTTCGCGGCCTTGGGCATTCCGGTGACGTTTATGGCCACGTTCTTCTTTATGAAGGCCACCGGACGGAGCTTGAACGGAAACTCGCTGTTCGGCCTGGTGTTGGTGTTGGGGATCATCGTGGACGACGCGATTGTGGTGGTGGAGAACGTGTACCGGTATATGCAGAAGGGGATGTCTCCCAGGGACGCCGTGATCAAGGGAACGCCCGAGGTGGCGATTCCTGTGCTTTCCTCCACGTTGACGACGGTGGCGGCTTTCCTGCCGCTGATGCTGATGCCCGGGATTATGGGCAAGTTCATGAAGATCATTCCCATCGTGGTCTGTCTGGTGCTGCTTGCGTCCGTGATCGAGGCGTTCTTTATCCTCCCGTCCCACATCGCAGACTGGGGGAAGGTTAGACGTTCGGAGGGGAGAGGCCATCGGCTTTTTCTGAGACTGAGGAGGTGGTATACCCGGAATCTGCTCAGGGTGCTCCGCAGACGGTATTGGGTGCTCATAGGGGTATCCTTATTGGCTATTGCAGGCGCTGGATTGATCCCGTTGGTGGGGGTGGATATGTTCGCGGACGAGGAGATCTCTCAGTTCTCGGTGCGGGTATGGATGCCCGTCGGGACCCGATTGGCGGAGACGGATAGGGTGATCTCGAAAATCGAGCAGTTGGCTCTGGCCCTTCCGAAGGAGGAGGTCGCGTCCGTGGTGGCCAACGTGGGCATTCTGCAGTTGGAGGACGACACAGTGGTCAACACGCACGTGGGCGAGCTGATGGTGGATCTGGTGGAGCCCGAATATCGGAAGCGCATCAGCGACGAGATCATTGCGGAGCTGAGGGAAAAAATCAAGTCCATCAGTGGGATCTCGAAGTTAGAGCTCAGCAAGGTCGCCCACGGGCCGCCCACGGGGAAGGCTGTGGAGGTGAAGGTGAAGGGGAAGTATTTGGACGAGTTGCAGGAGGTCGCGGAGTTGGTGAAGGCGGAGCTTCGGAAGATGGAGGGCGTGACGGACGTCAACGATGACTTCGAGCTGGGCAAGAAGGAGATCCGAATCCACGTAGATAAGGACAAAGCCGCGCTGTTGGGCTTGGACGTGTTTCAGATCGCTGGCACGGTGCGGACCGCGTTTGAGGGCACGAAGGCCACGGTGTTCCGGGACGGAGACGAGGAGGTGGACGTGGTGGTGAAGTTCCGGGGCGATGAGCGGGAAAAACTCAGCGACGTCGAGCAGATGCGGATCGCTTCGAGGTCGGGGGCACTGATTCCGTTCCGGAGCGTGGCGAAGGTATCCATCGAACGGGGATATTCGGAGATCAAGCGTTTCGAGGGGGATCGGGCAATCACGGTCTCGGCGGACATTGATAAGGCGGTTACCTCGATGGTGGAGGTGAACCGGAAACTCGTGGAACGCTTCAAGGACATCGAAGAGCGCTATCCGGGGTACCGGTTGGACTTCAGAGGGGAGATGCAGGAATTCAAGGAGGCGTTTTCGAGCTTAGGGAGGCTGTTCGTGGTGGGGGTCCTCCTGATCTATCTGATATTAGGCACGCAGTTCAAGTCGTGGGTGCAGCCATTGATAATTATGTTCACCGTGCCCTTTGCCTTTATCGGTGCGATGGTGGGGCTGCTCATCGGGCGAGATCCTTTCAGTATCACAACTCTTTTTGGAATGGTGGCACTTGCCGGAGTTGTGGTCAATGACTCCATCGTGCTGATTGACTTTATCAATAAGGCACGCGAACGGGGGATGGAAAAGTGGAAGGCGATTATTTCAGGAGGAAGGCTGCGGCTTCGACCTATTATTCTGACCAGTGTGACCACCATCTTTGGATTGCTGCCGATGGCGATCGGATTGGGCGGCAAATCGGAAACGTGGGCACCACTGGCCAACACCATCGCCTGGGGCCTGGCAGCAGCGACATTCCTGACGCTGTTCGTGATCCCTTGCCTCTACGCCATAGTGGACGACATCGGCAGGAAACTGCGCGTGGGACGGTTTAAGGAGGGGACCGAAGAGATAGTTGAACAGGTTTAAGTTACTACTGGAAGCACAAAATAGATTGGCTAAATTCTCGATGAACGCAAAGAGAAAACGGCAACCCTGATTGAGAAAAGAGAGAGGAGGTTTTTATGCAGATTCAAGTATTTGAGGGTAAACAGCAGATGGCTCAAGCGGCTGCCTCCAAAGCGGCGGAACTGCTGAAAGAAACTCTGAATAAAGAGGGCACAGCCACTTTTATCGCTGCCACCGGGGCATCGCAGTTTGAGTTTCTGGGAAATCTCACCGTCGCTCCCTCAATCGAATGGGCAAATACCGTTATGTTTCACCTGGATGAATATGTGGGACTTTCGGAATCTCACCCCGCCAGTTTCCGCCGCTATTTGAAGGAGAAACTGATCAACAAGGTCCATCCTGGTACTGTTCATTTAGTCTGTGGCGATTCTTCAGACCCTGAGGCAGAGTGTCGCAGGCTCAATGAAATTATGTCTGGCTATGTTATTGATGTGGCTTTTGTGGGCATTGGGGAGAATGGTCACCTTGCTTTTAATGATCCACCAGCAGATTTTCAGACTGAGAATCCCTATATTGTGGTAGAATTGGATCAAGCTTGTCGTCGGCAACAATTAGGAGAAGGGTGGTTTGCCGGCCTCGAAGATGTGCCTAAGCAAGCCATTTCTATGTCCATAAGGCAAATTATGAAGTCGAAGGCTATTGTTTGCACCGTTCCGGACAGGAGAAAGGCACAGGCTGTGAGAGACTGCCTGGAGGAGGAGATTTCTCCCCGGCATCCAGCCTCCGTATTGAGAGAACATCCAAACGCATTTCTCTACTTAGACAGAGATGCAGCTTCCCTGCTCAAAGAGAAATAGACCATCCCTACAGGCAGAGAAAATCCTTGACAAT
>JAUWEO010000132.1 GCA_030608245.1 Candidatus Latescibacterota bacterium | reverse complement strand
GACTGGAACTGCCATTTTCTGAGCCCGGGACATCGGTGTCCAGAGGAATACTAGTATGATCACCAATCCAATTCTCTTCATACTCATTTGGAATTCATCCTTGTTGCTTTCGTAAAAAACTACCAGGGAGATACAAAGACCATAGAGAAAAACAACTCATTGGCATTAATCCCTTTAGAAGAAGTTAGTTGTCTTTGTTTCCCTCTGGGGTTGCTCAATCTGAAGGTTCTCTCATCCAAACCGAAGCCGGTGCTTCATGGATGACACTGTTGACGAACTCATAAAAAGGGGGGCCGATCAAGTCCGATGAAAATCGGCCCCGCAGAATTGGCAACCTTCAAAACATGGTCGAGAGTTCCTCCTTTGTTGTTGCGGACTAAAACTGGTAGTTTGCGGTTATAAATAACCTGTCTGCTTTGTGCTTCTGGTCCAAATTACCTTCGGTCTGTTCCCAGCCTCCGTGGGCCCAGGCAGCATCGATAGAGAAGACTTCGTCCACTGTAGTGCCTGCGCCCAAGGTGAGCCATCTCCTCTCTTTAGTGACTTGAATAGCTGAGCTGTGACCCGACCGGGGACCAACATAAGCAACCGGATCGGTGTAGAATCCCGCCCGCAGCTTTATCTCTGTAAAGGGAACGGAGACCTCCCCACCGAAGTGCAACCTCCAGACATCCCTGTATTTCAGCCGGAAATCACTGCTGCTGCCGAAATCTGAGTGCAAGTCTCTATACTCTGTCTGTCTCCAATCGGCATAATGGGCGCCGAAGGCCAAAACCAGCCCCGGAGTTGTCCAGGAAACCCCAAAGCCAAACTGGTAAGGAAGCCTAACCTTGTATTCGAGTGAATAGGCGGCATCAGGCCAGTCCCAGGCAAAGATACTGTCCGCAGTAACGGTTCTATATTCATCCCACCAGCTCTTCTCCACCTTGTAGCCTACAGGTGAAGAGACGGTTGCCGCAAACTTAAGCCCTCTCTGTCCCTTGAGGATTGCCGCCAGCTTTAGATTTGTCCCGCTGTATTGGTCGAAACAGCGAATACGGCCATAAAGGGTGTCCAGGTAAGCGTGCGCTTGCTTAGTGTCAGCCAAGTTTAGATCCCATTCCAGGTCGCCGTCTCCGGTCCAGAAGTTGATCGCTCCCCCTACTGAGAGGTTGGGAGAAAGGTCAATCGCCCCGGCAAGCGACCATGCCCCCATGCCACCGTCAACAGTGATGCGCTCTTCCTGTTGAAAACCGAAATCGGCATTGTAGCCCACGCCAGAAACCCCAAGATCGAAATCTTTCAGCCTGTTGAACCCTATGGCGAAGACAAGACTGCCCCGAGTGGTGGGGACAGGAAACACTGCGCCGAGAGAACTCAACCGGGTGCCGGTGATCTCTTCGGAGTACGGGGATGCAGGTTTAAAGACAGATTCTACTTGTCTCTTCCAGTTGGGAAGAAGAGTGGCAGAGAACTGTATCTGTCTGATTTGGGCAAGCCCTGCCGGATTCCAGTAGAGGGCAGAGATGTCGTTTGCGATCGCAATGTGGGACCCTCCCATTCCCATCGCCCGAGCTCCCACTCCAGCAAAGTTATCCACTGTGAGCTCCTCCGGACCAAGTATGGGGTCTTTGTAATTTAGTATCTCCTGGCAAAACCCCTCTCTGGGAAGTAGAATCACCAGCAAAGCAGCCACCAGGACACCAATCGTCTTGAGTTGAATTCTCATCACTCCCTCGCTTTTTTGGAATCTGGCTTTCTTTTCCTTTTGGAGGTCTCTTCTTCTTTCTTCTTCTCTTTTTCCTCGGTAGAAGACTGAGACCTTTTCCTCTCCCCGGCTTTTTTCACCTCCGTTGATCGCTGGGATTCTTGCTCCACTACTCTTTTTTCTGAGCGACTTTCTGGCCGGGAACGGATCCAGAGGCTTGGTTCTTCCACAGTAACTGCCTTTTCTACCTCCGAAAAGGCACGAGATGTGGCCGTATCATATCCTCGTCTTCTGCTCGGCTGGGGTTTCTCCTGCCGATAGTACCTGTGTCCCCACCACGGATCGGAGTAGTAATAGCTTGGATAGTAGTCATAATAGCCCCAGCGATAGTAGGAGGGACCATACCAAGGGTGGTAAACCCTAACCCAGTATGCATCATCCCAGCAGGGCTCATACCAGTAACGTGTCTCACACCAGTCCCAATAATCCCAGTGAGAGCGCCAGCGGAGAGAAGAGGGCCGGTAAAAGCGCGACCTATACCAGTATGGCTCATTCCAACGAGGGGTATAGTGATGATAGTAATAATAGTGATATTCTGGGATGATCTCCTCCTTATGCTCCCGGACGAGCGGCGGCTCCTCCGATACCCGGGTGAAAAACTTCACCTGCGTGTAACAACCCGCAAGGACAAGCAGCCCAGCACTGATCACCGCGGCAAACAGCACTTTTTTCTTTCCTGCAAACATAGAAAATCACCTCCTGTGAGGTTATGGTATCTTCTCTCATACTTATTACTGGGAGCAGTGAATAGTCTGCATTTTTCAAGTCATTCGAGTGAAGCCCATTCGCTTCGCTCAGGGCAGGCTCCGCGGAATCGAGGAACCTGTTTCAGGCGAAGATCGGATTTCTCCACTCACTTCGTTCGGCCGAAAGGACAGTTGAATTTGAAAACGATTTGATGCTCTCCGTATATAAGACGCCTCAGCGGAAGAATAGTTGCATAAATCTCTCCGGCGCCCGAAGCTTAGCAAGGCCTTAACTCGATCATGAAGCCGCAGTGAACCCCTTTATGGGGCGTACACTCTCTTTTTTACGGGGGACAAGCCCACTACACTACAGAGTTAACTTCTCAGAAGTATTCTAAATAGACCACCCTCAGCTCTCGGTTAGGTTTAGTGCTACCCTTGGCGTTTCGAAGCAGATCTTTTACATCCAGTTCCAGGTTCAGCCGACTGGCGAATGTCCAGCGCAGCCCAGCATTTAGGTAACCTCCCCCTGAGCTCAAGGCATTCTCGCCATTATCGTTCCCAGCTAAGTCGTACTCGGCTACCATCACTAAGTCTGGTCCTAAATGTTTGTCGAGGCCAAAGTACCCAGAGAGGTCTTTATCTTCGTCTCCTTTTTCCAAGCTGTAATTGACTCCAGCGTGAAGACCACAGGTCCCCAGGAAAGAGTACCCCTTGCTCAGGGCTAGATAAAACCCCTTTGACTTAGTGGTATATCTTTTCAGCTCCTTATGATATTTACCGAAACCCTGGGAGTCGAAGCCCACTGCAACAGCAGGATATAGCTGCCCCTCATCGAACAGTCGGATTCTAACCGCCACCCCTACTGTGGGGTTCCAGATCACGGGTTGATTGCCGATAATCTGGGTGCCGCCGAAGCAAAGCCCAACCAGAAAACTGTCGGTCAGTCCCACATCTACCCCGGCCAGAAGTCCCCCTTCGGAGAACATCCTCAGGTCTAAAGCAAAGCTTCCCCGGGGTAGGAGACCAGCCGTTGGGCATTCCACCAAGTCCTGTGTCTCTATCTCGCTTTGCTGTGCCCAGCTTAAGCAAGGGAAAATCATAAGCACCAAGATGATCCGTAAGATTCTCTTCAGCATTTTTCCCCTCCTTGGCAAATCTTTGTATTCTCATGAACCGAACCTCCCGCAGGTTCGGAACCTGCGGGAGGTTACTCTATCTCAACTATGTCTTCCACCTTCAGCGAAAGTTCTTTCACAATGTCATCCTTAACTACAAAGATTGCTGAGCTTTGTTTTGTCTTAACATAGACTGATCCATCTTTTTTCTTGCCCACCAGAAGTTTCTCTACTACTGCCTCATCTTTCCAGAGCCTGGCTACAATCTGGGGTTTGTCCAATCCGTATTTGGAGAACTCTCTTGGCTTTTCTGTCAATATCTGTTGGGCCTTTAGTCCCTTGATGTCCCATAATATCCCGCTGACCTTCGAGTCCTTTGCCTTCAACTCCACCGGCTGGGTTAACTGCCAGCTTCCAGAAGTGTCTTTGACACAAACAATGGTCGTGTCCGAGCGGATAAGTTCCAGTTTATTAACTTCATCTACCTCGAACTCGACTACGGTTTTGTCCCGCAAGTCGAAGGGTGTCTTTTGCAGCTCCTTCACCAGGTCTGTCCCGACCAAGAAGACAGGGCTGCGGGACTCATCCCAGGCGTAGTGGTTCTCACCCTCCTTATTACCGATTTGCAGCATCTTCTTCGCCTTAGCTTCTCCCACCCAGAGGGTGACCTCCATCCGAGGCTTATGCAGCCCATATTTCCTGAGACTTTTTGGCTCCTCGTCCACGAATTCCTTGGCCTTGGCATTCTTCAACCTGCTCAAGAACCTGTCTATCTCATTCTTGTCCGCCTTCGCTTCAAGTGGTTTCTCCATCTGCCACTGGGACCCCACTTGAGTGCAGACTATTCGCTGACGCCTCTGAGCAAGCTCCAGTTTTTTAACCCCTGCCTTGTCAAAGGCGAGCACTCTTTTATCCCGCAGATCGTAGACCGTTTTCTCCAGGGAACTCAACAGCCGGGAAGGCAGGGTAAAGACCTGGGGGTGGGGTATTTTTCGGGCAAAGACAAAATCGCCGGTGGGGCTTTTGTCGCCTAACAGAAGAGTGTCGGTGGTGCTGTCTTTTAAGTCCAAAAAAATTCTCACATTGGGGTATAGAAGACCGAATTCTGAGAGGTTGGTAGCGCTATCGGCCACCACCTGATCGGCTTTTGCCCCCTCTAAGTTGCTGACAATTCCGTCTATTGCATCTTTGTCCCCTTCGACCTCAATGGGGTAGATCAATTTCCAATCACCGTCGGGCTTTTTCCCACAGACTATCCTTTTTTCAGGATAGATTAAGGTCAATTTCCCCACCTCTTCCTTAGTGAAGAGAAAGACTTTTTGTTCTGCCTCCTTCTGCCGCTCTTGTTCTGCGGGACGGCGAACCTCGTAGAACCAGACATACAGACCTAATGCCAGCAGAATAGCCACAAGAACAGCGGTGGTTTTAAACCTCATCTTTCCTTTCTCCTGTTGTTAAAGCTACGCTTCGGTAAGTTCATGTTTTACTCGTCTAACCGCAAAACTACTTGGTTTCCCCTGCGTTTTCTATCTCTTTCTCCGCCACCAGATGGTGACGCCGGTGATCAATACGGCGGCTGGGTAGATTATCAGCACCAACCAGAAGATGCTCTTGGCTTGTTTTTTAGTCAGTTGCAGGGGGTTAAATTCGGGGTTCTTGGGTCGGATGGAGATCAGCTCTTCTTCCTCGGTCAACCAGTTGATGCAGTTAAGGAACAGGTCACCGTTGGCCTGCTGTTTGAAGAACTGATTGTCAGCAAAGTCGGAATCTCCGAAGACCACCAGACGCGTTTTCTCCTCGG
>JAUWEO010000145.1 GCA_030608245.1 Candidatus Latescibacterota bacterium | reverse complement strand
GTTTTTCTGTTATTGGCTTTCCGCAAATTTTACAAGTTGAAAGAATTTCTACTTTCCAATTTTTTTTATTTTTCATAGAATTTGGCTATTGCCATTGATTTTTACAACTTCAATTTTCTCTTCAAAACATTCTTTTATTTCTGGAATATGGGAAATACATATTAGTTGATTGACGTCCATTTTACTTAGCAGTAAAAGGATTATTTCCCATAACCATAGCACCACCAGAAGGTGGCACAGCATCCTCCACCATCTGAGTAAGTTGTTCCAGATTCAAATTAAGATTGAGCAGGACAGTTACAGCAATTCCATCCCCTCCTTTAATCAGACCTAACAGCAGGTGTTCCGTGCCCACATATTTGTGGCCCAACCGCTTTGCCTCCTGGTGGGCTAATTGTACCACCCTTCTTACCCTATCGGTGAACATACTGTTCATTGTCCCCTCCTTAGAAAACCTAAGCGCGGCGAAGCCGCAATTGAAAATCAAAAGAATCCGAACCACTAATTGCACGAATTAACACGAATGGCAATAGATAATTAGAGTGATTAGTGAAATTCGTGGCTAAGCAAGCCTTTAAGAATCCTGAAAAAAACAGAGAATTGATTGCTAAGCTTCACGGCTTGGGGGAAGTTAGGCATTTCTTGAGCTTTTTGGAATTGCTTTGGATAACTGCCAAATGTACAAAACTACCGCTTGGGAGTTGCCGTTGTCTGCTGCAATCTTTTCCGCACTATGTTTGCTCTAAAAATATCCCGCTCTGAGGATTCTAAGTATCTACCAGCCAATTTCTGTAGATGGGATGGTTGCACCATTACCGTAAGTTGGTTGAGAGTTTTGAAGTCTGGGTAAGATATCAACTCCATGCTTCGTCCCAGCCTCACCGCAGAGGAGAGGTTCATAAACTCCTCAGTGGTGAGCAATCGGGCATTTTCCAAGATTCCCAGTGCCCGCCATATTTTGTCCTCAAGCTGATAGCTGGCATCTTTTATCAGGGTTTGTCGCTCCTTCAGTTCGTATTCAATAACCTCAGTGACAATCTTTATCAACGACTTGATAACCTGTTCCTCACTTTTACCCAGGGTGACTTGATTAGATATCTGGAAAAAATTACCTAACACCTCTGTACCTTCGCCATAGAACCCTCTGACGGTCATTCCCACTTGAGCTATTGCCCGGAGGACCTTTTCTATTTCCTGGGTCAAAACCAAAGCAGGCAGGTGGATTAAAACCGAGACCCGCAGGCCAGTACCCACATTGGAAGGGCAAGCAGTTAGGTAGCCTAACTTTTCTGAAAAGGAGTAGTCCAGCAGCCGGGAGATCTCATCGTCCATCCCGTCCACCAGTGCCCAGACCTCCTGTAATTGCAATCCTGACTGGATAGCTTGAAGTCTGAGATGGTCTTCCTCATTGACCATTACGCTTTTCACCTCTTGTTCATCAAGCAGAATACCCTGGCGTTGGTCTTTCCCTTCGGCCAGGGCAGGGCTGATTAGATGCCGCTCCACTAATATCTGCCGGTCGATCTTTGACAGTTGGTTTATGTCAATAAAGGGGATATCTTTCAAATAGCTACTCTGCTCTCTGATGGCTAAGAGGCTATTGAGCACCTGAGAGAGCTCGGCCTTGCTGGCCCGGCTGGCAAAGGGAACAGAATCCAAATTCCTTGCCAGGCGAGCTCGGCTGCTGATCACAATCTCTGAATACTCACCTGAGCTGTCAAGCCAGCCAGCGAAGTGGTGCACCAGTTGATCAATTGTCACTTTGGGCCATCCTCTCCATTGTGGCAAGCTCATCCCGAAGCTTAGCTGCTTGTTCAAACTGTTCTCCTTCGATGGCTGCCTTCAATTCTTTGCGTAACTTAACGATATCCCGCCTGACCCTGCCCAGTTGTTTTCCGCGAAACGGCAGTTTCCCGGTGTGCACAGTGCTGCCATGAAGTTTAGTCAAGACCTTTTCCAAGGGGGTAGAAAATGCACTGTAACAGTCGCCACAACCCAGTTGGCCATTTTCCTTGAACTCCGCGTAAGTGAGACCACAGCTGGAGCACTTGAGATTTTCATCCTCTGTATTTTTTTTGGTCTTCGCCGTGATGTCTTCCGGAGTCTGTTCATCGGCAAACGACTCAGAGATGCCCATTTTTTTGGCACATCCCTCGCACATACAGAGAACTGACTTAGTATTGCCCGCTATCTGAGTGAGAATAATCACCGCAGCCTTCTTACCACACTTCTGACATAACACTCTTGGTCATCTCCCCTTTTCTGGTTTTTATCTCATCTAACCTGAGAATCAATGTAGCCTAATCTTAGTTTACAATTTTCCCGTTCCTTAGCTCCAATACTCTGTCGGCCTTGCGGGCAAGCTCCAGGTTGTGGGTAGCGATAACAAAGGTCTTTTCCAGAGTTCTGGAAAGCTCCCAGAGTAAGGCATGTAGAGTCTGACTGTTGGTAAAGTCCAAATTGCCGGAGGGCTCATCGGCCAGAACCACCTTGGAATTGTTAATCAGAGCCCGGACTATAGCTACCCGCTGTTGCTCTCCGGCTGAGAGCTGATTAGGTCTATGAGATTCCCTCTCTGCCAGCCCTACTCTGCCCAACAGTTCTCTTGCTGGTTCAATTAACTCCTCTGCTTTCTTGCCAGCGATCATCCCTGGCATCATCACATTCTCCAGGGCGGAGAGCTCTGGCAGCAGGTAGTGGAACTGGAACACAAACCCTACAGTGCTATTTCTCAGTTTGGCTAACTGATCATCGGAGAGGGAGGAGACCTGGGTGGAATCAATCCGCAACTGCCCCCGGGTGGGGCGATCCAGAATTCCCAGGATGTGAAGCAAGGTGCTCTTTCCCACCCCGGAAGGACCCACCACAGCGACAATCTCCCCTCTCTTGATCGCCAGGTTAATTCCTAACAACACATCTATCTGCCCATCGGCCGTAGGATAGCTCTTATATATCTCACGTGCTTCCAAGACATTCTCATTCATACCTGATTGCCTCCACAGGCTGTAAGGAGGCCGCCTTATTGGCAGGATAAAGAGAGGCAAGAAAACATATTGCCAAACTCCCTGCTGAAATACAGATGAAGTCCCATACTCGCATATTCACAGGCACTGCACTGATTATGTAAATATCAGCTGGAAGGGAGATCAGTTTGAAATTCTGTTGGACCCAGCACAGCAAATACCCAATGATACACCCTGATGCTGTCCCCAGGAGTCCGGTAACTAACCCTTGCCACATGAAGATCTTTCTTATGCTCTTGGAAGTGGCCCCCATAGCCTTCAGGATGCCGATTTCCCTGGTTTTTTCCATCACCATCATAACTAAGGTGCTAATTATGCTGAAGGCAGCAACCAGGATAATCAGACACAACACAATGAAGCTCCCCCATTTTTCCAATTTCATCCATTTGAACAACTGTCAGTACATCTGCTCCCAGGTGAGGGTATAATAGGGGTAGCCCAGGGCCTTGTTGATCTGCCTCGTTGCAGCGCCAACTTTGTAAATATCATCTAACTTAACCTCGATGCCGGTGACTGCGTTTTCCGAACTGAGAAGACGCTGCGCAGACGGGATGGAGATACAGACTAAGGATGCGTCAAAGTCGTAAAGCCCGGTCTGGAAAATGCCGGTTACCGCAAATTTCCTCATCTTGGGAACACCCCACAGGGACGTAAGAGTCGTGCCTTTAGGACTGAGCAGGTAGATCTCATCTCCCAGGCTTACCTGAAGCCGGTCGGCTAAGGTGTTCCCGAGGGCAATGCCCCCGCAATCTTTTCCCGGCACTGTCCCCAGTCTTAACTCTCCGTAGAGGAAGCTCTGGTTTATATCGGTTACCTTACTGGCCTTGGTGGGGTCAATCCCCTTTATTTTCACCCCGGCGGTAGAATGGGCCGAAGCCACCATCCCCTCCCAGTAAACAAAAGGGGCGGCAGCTGCAACATGGGACAGCCTTTCGATATCTCTGGCGACTTTCTGGTAGTCTTCTATCCACTCTCCATGGAATTTTAACACCCGCAGGTGGGCATCCATCCCTAACAGTTTGCTGCGCACCTCTGTGGAGAAACCGTTCATTAAAGAGAGCACAATGATTAAGGCAGTTACCCCTAAGGCGACCCCTCCAATGGAAATATAAGTGGTAGTGGAGATAAACCCAACTCTACATTTCGTCTTTAGATATCTTTTGGCAAGGAAAAACTCATAAGAGGCCACAAATTCCCCAGAAATGATTACTGCGAGTCTAAGACTTTACAGAAGCATTTTCCAATTGGTTCTTTTAAAAGCTGCACAGGCTTGAACTCAAAGGTCAACCACTTGATAATAATATAGAGGGCTGCTGACAAAAAAGCAAGGGATTTTCCACCAGAATCCTGCCTTTCTTCTCTGAGAGTGTAATCCACTAACTCCATGAAGTTGGGAACCTTATGGTCAAGAAAATCCCTTGAGCAGCAACAAGGTTTCCTCTTAAGACTCGGGCCTCATCTGAGGGAATAGAATTACATCTCTGATGGAAGTCTGGTTAGTCATTAACATCACTAACCTGTCTATCCCCAATCCCAATCCCCCTGTAGGCGGCATTCCGTATTCAATCGCCCGGAGAAAATCATTGTCCACCGGAGGAATCTCATCGTCTATCTGGCGGTTCTGAGCCTGTTGTTCTAACAGCTCTCGCTGCAGAAGCGGATCGTTAAGCTCAGAGTAGGCGTTTCCAAATTCACAACCTGCCACAAAAGGCTCAAATCTCTCGATGTAGATCGGATTCTCCCGGTCTGATTTGCATAACGGGGTGGTCTCCCGGGGATGGCCGATGATGAATGTAGGCTGGATGAGCTTTTCCTCCACCAGCTCCTCAAACAGTGCATTGATGATAAGCCCCCTGGCAGATTTTCCTTTTACCTCTAAGTGATGGGCCCGGAGGAGGCTGAGCAGTTGTCCGTCGCTCATCGGTTCCACATCTATATCAGCGTGTTGTTTCAGGGCATCTACCATCCTTAGCCTTCTCCACGGCCTGCTCAAGTCGATCTCCTCACCCTGATACTGGATTTGGGTCTTGCCACA
>JAUWEO010000097.1 GCA_030608245.1 Candidatus Latescibacterota bacterium | reverse complement strand
AGAAGACTGTCTTCTCGTTTAGTCCTTTATATTCAAAATCTTGACAATCTGCGTTTATCTGCGTCCAAAATGAGAATTCCTTACGATCAAATTATGAAAATAGGTGTAGTAGATGGTCAGGGCGGAGGTATTGGCAGCCAGATCATTAAGAGACTGCGCGGCATTTTGTCTGCCGAGGTGGAGATTTTTGCCCTGGGGACAAATGCAGTAGCCACCGCGAATATGATGAGGGCAGGGGCCACCAAGGGAGCATCGGGAGAGAACGCTATGGTGCTAAATGTAGAGCAGATGGATCTAATTACCGGCCCTATAGGTATCGTGTTGGCCAATTCGATGCTGGGGGAACTTACGCCCCAGGTAGCTGAGGCAGTTGCTAACTGCCCGGCACAGAAGATCCTTCTGCCAGTTGAAAAATGTGGGGTGGAAATAGCGGGAGTGGACCACAAGAGACCTATCCCTCATTTAGTCGACGAGATAGTCAGACACATAGGAGAAATAGTTGAAAAAAAGAAAACTCTTAAGTAGAAAGGAGTATCAAGTGCGAAAGAAATCCTTCTCTTTGATGATTGTTCCTCACAGTAAATCGTCCATACATGAGGTCAGCCTCTCTTTGCTCTGGGTATTGACTTCAGTGGCTGTTCTGGTTTTAAGCTTGGGATTTTTTGTCTTTTGCACTGTGGGGTTTTACCGAAAAAACATCCAAGCCTCCAGGGTGGAAAAACTGAAGGCAGAGAATAACCGGTTACTTGAGCGGACCAAAGAGATGGAGTCCAGTCTGGTCCAGTTAAGAACTAAAATGGAGAAGCTGGCGAAGGAGGACGATGAGTTGCGGACAGTGATGGGGCTGCCTCAAATCGACCCGGATGTGCGGATGATGGGAATCGGAGGGCTATTGCTGGGCAGTGGGAACACTATTCTCTCCTCCCCAGCCGAGGCCTACGCCGAGAAGGTAGAGTTGGATATGGGCCAGTTGCTGCGTCAGGCAAAGCTGGAACGGGCAAGCTTCGAAGAGATCAGGGAGAAGTTCTTGACCCAGAGAGAACGCCTTGACCACACCCCTTCTATTATCCCGGCAGTGGGCTATCTGTCCTCGAGTTTCGGCTGGCGAAGAGACCCCTTCACCGGGCGGAGGACATTTCACTACGGTGCCGATATCTCCGGACAACGTGGCACTCCCGTGTATGCCACTGCAGATGGAAGGGTGAAGAAAATCCAATATCTGCCGAGAAGCTTCGGCAGATTAGTAATTGTGACTCATGGCTACGGGTATGAAACTGTCTACGCCCACCTTTCCAAGATAACCGTTAAGAGAGGCCAGAAGGTCAAGCGAGGAGACAAAATCGGTAAAATGGGCAACACTGGCCGTTCTACTGGCACTCATCTCCATTACGAAGTGAGGGTGAACGGAAGACCTGTAACCCCCTTGAACTACTTTTACGCTCAGAGCTATGCTGGCAGTTGAGGTTGTCTGGAAAACTGGTACCGAGTTTTTCGGCTAATAGTATTGTAGAACCAGCTGACCAACTGATAGATGCCAAGGCTCAGGAGCGATCCCATAACAGTGGATAGCCCCTTGGCGAAATTCTTTGAATAGACAAAGTTCTGTAGTGCCAGAAGCACCCAGTGGCCGATCTTAGCAAAGATGGATATCTGTTCCCCAAGAATTGTGATCAAATGGGTTCCATACGCTAAGGATAGCCAGGTGGCTGCTATGAAGGCCGCTGCTACCCCCGATATCCAGAAGAGATTTTCAAAACTGAATACTTTCCTCTTGGCTCCCTCCGGCAACCTGGCCATCACCCGGGAAGTGAAATCTGCCCCCGGCTCCAGCAGGGGTTCAGTTTCTATGGCCTCAACGATACCTCTCAGCAATTCCAACTCAGCCCGACATTCAGTACAAGTTGCAAGATGTCTCTTCAGGGCTCGCCTCTCCTGCTTATCGAGCATACCATCGACATAAAGATGCAGCTGTTCTCGACTCTTCTCGCACTTCATCCCTTCAAATCTCTCCCTGTTGATATTTGTTTAGCACTGCTTTTTTTAATGCCTCTCTGGCTCGAAAAAGATGCGTCTTCACTGTACCCTCAGGCAAATCTAAAATTTGGGCGATCTCAGCGTAGGAGAACCACTCCAAGTGATACAGGGTGATCACCGCCCGGTAAGCAGGGGGAAGCAGTCGCACCAAGTCTCGAACTGTCTGCTTGGACTCTTCCTTTAACAAGATGTTTTCTGGAGTATCTTCCCAATCGGAGGCCTCTGAATAGACTGACTCCGTTTCTGCATCAAGTTCTATAAAGCTCTGTCTGGCAGCAGATGCGCTGAGTTTTGACAGACAGACATTGGAGACTATCCGATAAAGCCAGGTGGTGAACTTCGCCTGTCCCCGGAATTTGGCAATAGAATGGTACAGTCTGATGAAACTATCCTGGGCTGCGTCTTCGGCATCCTCTCTGTTTCCCAATATCCGGTAGGCAAGGTTGAAGACCATCTTTTGATGGCGATTGACCAGGTCCTCAAAAGCCCTTCTGTCGTTTTTTTTCGCCTTCGCTACCAATTCTTCATCTGAGTGTTCCATAGAGAAGATGCCTTGGGGGTTTCTTTTCTCTCTCAATCTATGAAATAGGACTTTGGATGTCAAGAAAATGTTTCCCTTCCGAGCGACTTTTTTTCACAAAATAGGCACCAGAGAGTGAAACATTCTGGGAAAAAGGCAGGTCAGATAGTTAGAAATCGAAAATCTGCTTTGTCGAAGGAGGTGACTGAGATGCTCAGAAGGTTCCGTTTTCCCAAAAGAAGGTTTCGTCTTGTAAAAAGGAGGTGGCTGAGATGTTTAGAAAGTTCTTCTTGCTCATTGCTGCTGTTCTGCTGGGGGTAACCTCTGTCGCCAGCTCTGACCAGACTACCATCCTGCACCGAGAGATCAAGCTGAGTGGGGAAAAGCTGGTGGAGGTGAAGATCGAGTTCGGAGCTGGAGAGTTGAAGATAGGGAAAGCCCAGGGCAAGGTATTGTTCGACGCCGATTTTGAGTATCCAAAAGAGAAACTCCAGCCTGTTGTGGAATACAGCAAAGAGAACAGCGTCGGGCAACTGAAACTGAGTATGGAAAGAAAAGATGAGGGGACTCACTGGAAGGATTTCAAGAATACCTGGAATCTGCGGTTCACGAACAAGGTCCCGTTGAGTTTCGATATCGAAATGGGGGCAAACAAGGCTGATCTTGATTTCAGCGAATTCAAGGTAAAGAAGCTGAATATAGAAACAGGAGCCAGCAAAACCACTCTCCGATTCAATCGCCCCAATAAAGAGGTCATGGAAGAATTAAAGCTTGCTGTCGGGGCAGCTAAGTTGAGAGCAGAAGGGTTGGGCAACGCCAATTTCAAGCAGATGTGTTTCCAGGGAGGTGTGGGGACTTACACTCTGGATTTCAGAGGCGATTTAAGGCAGAAAGCCCGGGTGGATATATCTATGGGACTGGGACAGTTGACCCTGTTGATCCCCAAAGAGGTGGGCGCAAAGATCGACGCCTCAGGGGTCTCTCTGTGTGTCTTTTCTGTGGGAGGTTTCGAAAAACAGGATAAGACCTATATAAATGAAAGCTATGGAAAAACAGAGGCAGAATTGATTATCCATCTGGAATGTGGACTGGGAAGTATTAACATAGAGTCTGTAAACAATAAAGGAGGTGATTGAGATGTGGGGTGCTCCCTTTCACTTGGGATCTGGAGGTTCAGAGACTCTGGTGGCAATATTTGGAATATTTGGTATATTCTTCGTTCCGGTAATAGCAGCTATTTTCATAGTCTGGCTTATCATCCGGGCGCGGAACAGACGCAGACAGTGGGAACACGAGGAGAGAATGGTAATGGCAGAGAAAGGTATGCTGCCTGAGGTTCAAGCTGTTGAGGCAGCTTTGCCAAAGGAAGAATCTTCCAAGCTGGACAAGATATTGCTTGCTGGGATCATACTGGCAGCTTTAGGCCTGATGTGGATATTCGGGTCCTTTGGTTTCTTTCTGTTCCTCTTAGGAATAGGATTGATTGGTCTCGGTTTTGTCCATACAGGAAAGCGAATCTCCCCGGGAAGAAATAAGAAGTTTTTCATAAGTGGCGTTATAATTGCGGCCATTGGAGTGGGATTTTGGGCTCACTCCTTTGGTTTGTTTCTACTGGTATTGGGCTTAGGACTGATAGGGTTCTTTTTTCTCGTTCAGAGACAGACAAAGACTTTGCAGCCATCAGTATCTGAGTCTGAGCCTGAACCACAGGAGATTGAACAGAAAGCAGAGGAAGAACAACCGGAACAACAAGAGGAAAAAAACCCAGAATCTGACCTGCAAAGCTCCTCGGAAGCATAACGGAATTCGTTGGCTTAGAGAGCTGCTGGAGTTTTTGTCCAAAATCCTTGACTTCTTGAAAATTTTCGCTATATTGATAATTATTGAAGTGACTATGGCAAGCTAATATATGGAGTTTCCAAAGGCAGCTTTGAGGAGCTGAATCGCCCAAGTCGTGGAGTTTGGGATAATGAAACTGTAATAGCCGGATTGCTGAGAAGTCCAAAAGGATAGCGATCCGGCTTTTTATGTGTTGAGGTTGGTAAAACAGGGCAGTTGCAGCAGCGAATTTGTGAGCTATTACATCTGGAAAAACTCAACTTAAAAAGAGGGGCAAACAAATAAAAAATGCTTGACAGTGAAGAATAGTGAGCACCGCCGAAGTGAATATTGGCGAACTATGTTGTATATGCCGCAAATAATCTGCCAATACGAACCCTTTGGTTCAACAATCCTAATCGTCTGCGAAACGGCGATTTGGACTAAATGGAGATCAAACAATGCGACAAGTGATCATCTATCCTGGAGAAGATGGCTACTGGGTGGCTGAATGTCCCACATTACCCGGATGTATTAGCCAGGGCAAAACCAAGGAAGAGGCTATCCAGAATATCCGAGAGGCCATCGAGGGGCATATTGCCGCACTCGAAGATGATAACCTGCCGGTTCCCGAGGAGCAGTTTGAACTTCTGACGGTAGCCGTATGAGCAAGTTACCCGTTATTTCAGGACGCAAGTGTGTTCAAGCGCTTGAACGAGCAGGTTTCTATCTAAAGTGGCAAAGGGGGAGCCATCTGATTCTACGGCGCGATGATCCCTTCGCTCAGGTCGTTGTGCCCGACCACAAAGTGCTGGACCGAGGTACCCTGAGAGCTATCATCCGGCAGGCGAGCCTGAGCGTGGATGAGTTCATGAACTTATCAAAGTAGGTTGACCCTGGCTTTAAGGTCACTGCCAAAGTGAATATTGGCGAACCAGTTCGTATATACCGCAAATAATCGATTAATACGAACCTTTTGGTTCGCATATGTGGGAGTTATACGCAATCAGCTTCGGGATACAAAAATCATAAATGCTAATTAATTCGCTGAAAGGAGGTACAAAAATATGAGTTTTGGAACTTGGACAGATTCAAGAATAAAAAAATGCAATTGGATTGATATACAGTTCCTGAAACTAAGTATTGTCGGTTTTGTATTAATGATAGCAAAACTTTGGAAGCCACTGCTTAGTTTAGATTGGTATTGGTACGCGCTGATTTTTGTGTTAGCAGCAATAAAACCAGTGTCTAAAGTATTTGGAAAATAGGTGACCCTCAGTCCCCGATGTCGGAGCCGTGGGTGAACGGTGTTTTAGAGAATGCCTGTGTCTGGGCAAGTGGGAAGACCAGCAGTGACAGCGTAGCGACCGAGGTGACCGAGGGAATATACTATATGGGCGATACCGATGGGGACATCGATTATGACCCTGAATCCTCATCATATAGTAGTGGTGCAGGTAACAGAACGTTCAATCTTACTGGCTTTCTCGATGACATGGGTTCGTCCAGCTCCGTAACAGTAATGTGCTCCGATGTTGGAAATCTGTTTAATATCTATAGCGCAGCGGTTGGTTGTGCATCCAAGAGCAAGAGAATCTGGAATGTGGACCCTCCTGGGTTTGAGACCAATGAGATTGATCCTATTGGCACTCCCGTTTGGGGCATAGAACTGTGGGCCATGCACCACTATGGTTGGTTAGGCGGTGATGTTTATGATGCCTGCATAAGGGTCAATAAAGATAGTCCTATACTGCCCAGTAATATGCCTCAAGGCATCTATGACGGGTATTTGCTGGGGGAAGGACAGTATTACACGGGATGGGATGCCGACACAGGATATGTATACTAATAAGAGCCTATCCGAAAACCGTATTTGAGCCTTGAGTCTCAATGACTTAGCAAGGTTTTCGGATAGGCTCTGAGTTAACCATTAAGACAAGGAGTGATACCCATGAAGACCAAGCGGGTTGGAGTATTTCAAGGGTGGCTCTATTCAATTGCCGTACTTAGCGTTGTGATTTTTGCAAGTATCGCTTTTTGTGAAACGTCACAGGGAATTCACATTCGGACATGGATGTGGGAGCCACCAAGAAGAGAGTTCAAATTCAGAGATGTCCCTTGTGATATGCCTTTCATTAAGGCGTTTCCGATGGAAGCTCTTTTGAAGGATTCGGCTGTGAAAGCTGTAGAGCAAGTAGAATCTCTGCATGAGACCTACTTTGTTGTCAACGTCGCTGTGGGGGAAGGAGAGACTGAGAAAGTAAGGCTCGCCTACTGGATCTATACGTCTGTTTCCGATGCAGAAGAGGCTATAGTGGAAAGACTTTGTTCTACTAATCTCTGGATGGGGAACGCGATAGATTTGAACCGGGCAGGGGAGATAGGGGACAACTGTTGGTATGGTGGATACAATTTCCTCATTTCTTTTATTAGGAACAACGTAAGGGTAGATGTTACTGCCAACACGTACTCTTCCAACCCAAATGTAGTAGTTCTATCAGTTGCTAAGAAGGTGGATGC
>JAUWEO010000169.1 GCA_030608245.1 Candidatus Latescibacterota bacterium | reverse complement strand
GAGGAAAATATCCAAGCGGAAGGTCGGCGATTCGGCTGTTTTGTCTTGACAACACTTCACCTTTGTGGTAGATTTTTATTCATCACCAAAAGGATTACTTGGGAACCGAAATACATCCAAAACCAAATCGGAGGGAGGTATCGATGCAGGCTAAACAGTTAGTAGTAAAAACAGAAAATCATAACCGGGAGAATTGTCCCCTGGGCACTGTTTTACAGATTCCTCCTGCCCAGAAAGTGAACTCAGTCTGGCTGCAGGAGAAATCCTCTAACCAGGTTGTCCCGGTTCAATGGGAAAGGAACAAAGAGAAGCTCCATCTTTGCTGGGTATTAGACAACTTGACCGCTGGAGAGACAAAAGAATACCAGGTGGCCATTTCTGAAGAGGAAAAAGAGCCGGGCAAAGGTGTAAGATTGCTTCCGGTAGATGACCAAAGGGTGGAAATCTGGACGGGCGATGAGCTTTTCACAGCCTACCATTTTGGGTCAGAAGTGGTCAGACCGTTTCTCTACCCCCTGATAGGACCCGGCGGGAAGCACCTCACCCGTCCCCTGGCACGCAAGCAGGATAAGGATATGGACCATCACCATCACCGCTCATACTGGGTAGCCTATGGCGATGTGAACGGAGTTGACAACTGGCTTGAAGGGGAAGAAGGTGGTAAAACCCTCCACCGCATCTTTGAAACCCTGAAGGAAGGGCCGGTATTCGCCCAACTGTGCGCCAAAGGTGACTGGGTAAGTCCTGCCGGGAAGAAAATACTGGAGGAACAGAGGGTACTGAAGTTTTACAACCTCTCTGATTGCCGCATCATAGATATGGAGCTTGCCTTGAAGGCCACTCAAGGAGAGGTAAAATTCGGCGACACCAAGGAAGGAGGAGTAGCTTCGCTCCGGGTGATACCCTCGATGGAGGTGAGAAACGGTGGCAAGATCGAGAACTCATACGGCGGGATCAACGAGACGGAGACCTGGGGCAAAAGGGCCCACTGGTGCGATTACTCAGGACAGGTAGAGGGAGAGTCCGTCGGCATAACCCTGTTTGACCACCCGGATAATTTCCGCTATCCCACCTGGTGGCATGTGAGAGACTACGGCCTTATGACCGCAAATCCTTTCGCTCTCTCCTACTACACCGGAGATCCCAATAACAGGGGAGATTACCTTTTACCACAGGGAGAAGAACTGCAATTCTACTTCAGACTCTACATCCACCGGGAAGACGCCTCTGGGGGCAAAGTGGGCGAGCGTTACCATGATTACATCAACCCGCCTGAGGTGGAAGTACGGTAACCAGGTAGTCTAACAGTTCGCCACAAAGGTTTCGATATGCAGCCGTAGGGGCACCGCTCTGTGGGTGCCCATCTGCAAAGTGACACTATGGATCACCCCTGGCCTCTCACAATCACTATGGTAAACCACTAGCCCATTGTGGGCGGGAAATCGAGTCACCGATTAGGAAAGAGGTTAGATTGTTTTGATCGGTCGTTTCGGTGTTTGTTCGGTGTTCTCTGAATCTGAGCGGTCACTTTTTGCGGATGACTCAAATGGAAAGGAAGTGTGACCATGACCCCATCTGTAGGCATCATTATAGGAAGCGAGTCAGACCTGAAAATAGCCGAAAAGGCGGCAGAGCGGCTGGGCCAGCTGGGGATTGGCTATGAGATCACTGTCTGTTCTGCCCATCGCAACCCGGAGAAGGTGCGGGAATACGCTAAAGGTGCAGAGAGCCAAGGTCTCAAGGTGATCATTGCTGGGGCTGGGCTTTCTGCTGCCCTGCCCGGTGTGGTGGCCTCTTATACCACCTTGCCGGTGATCGGATTGCCCATAGCAGCCGGTTCTCTCGGAGGTGTTGATTCACTTTACTCCATTGTGCAGATGCCAAGAGGCGTACCTGTGGCTACGGTAGGAATAAACAACCCTGAAAATGCCGCCATATTGGCCGCCCAGATTCTGGCACTCTCAGACAAGACAGTTAAAAAGAGATTGGTGGACTTCCGCACCACTATCGCCCAGTGAAGGTCGCGGGCATCTATCAGAGCAGGCAGGTGAGCTAGTGTGACCCAGATAATTAAGGTCAATCCCAAAAATCCGGATCAGCAGCTTCTCCGCCAGGCAGCTGAATTGCTCAGCCAAGGGAAGGTGATTGGCTACCCCACAGAGACAGTCTACGGCTTAGGGGTCAACGCCTTTGATCCCGAGGCAGTAGAAAGACTTTATCGGCTGAAGGAAAGGGCTGCGAAAAAGTCGGTCATCCTGCTGATCGAGGGCGAAGAGATGCTCCGGGAGCTGGTGACAGATGTGCCTACGCCAGCTCTTCGTCTGCTGGAAAGTTTCTGGCCTGGACCCCTCACTATTATCTTCAGGACAAACCAGTGTCTTCCACCCCATCTACAGCCCACTGTGGCCCTGCGGGTCTCCAGCCACCCCATTGCCAGTGGTTTGGTCAGGGAGCTGAAGAAACCATTAGTCTCCTCCAGTGCCAACATCTCCGGGGTTCTCCCTGCCCGTTCAGCCCAACAGGTGCAGAAAAGCTTTCCCCAAGGACTGGACCTCATCATTGACGGCGGCCTTGCAGGAGAGTCGGCAGTCTCCACCATAGTTGATGTGACTGCTGGGAAAATAACCATTCTGAGAGAAGGAAAAATAGGGCTCGAAGAGCTCCAACTGGCCGTTGGCGAGCGAATCCTTCAGGGGGCATCTGTCTATGAGTAGTCGAGGTTTAGGAATAGTGCAAGTCTACACCGGCTCAGGCAAGGGCAAGACAACCGCCGCCTGGGGACAGGCTTTGAGGGCTTGCGGCTGGGGTATGGGGGCAATGGTAATCCAGTTTATGAAGGACGGCCGCAATTCAGGAGAGATCGCTGCCTCGGCCTCCATAGAGAACCTGCGATTTGAGTGTTTCGGCAGCGGAGGTTTTGTGAAAAAAGGACAGCCTCTGCCTGACGATTTGAGACTGGCTGCCGAAGGGCTAAGAAGGGCCGAGGAAATTCTCAGGGCAGGAAACTGCGACATACTGATATTGGACGAGATAAATGTCGCCGTCGATTTCGGACTGATCGAAGAGGAGGCAGTGCTTCTGTTGTTTGACCTGCGCCCTCCCAATATGCAGTTAGTGCTCACCGGCAGAGGGGCCAGAGCCGCGATTATCCAGCGAGCCGATCTGGTCACCGAGATGCGAGAGATTAAACACCCCTATGCCTTGGGGAGAAAGGCAGAGAAAGGGATCGAGTATTAGTCTCACTATCGGGGAAAATGCAGAGAGGAAGAATGGGCGTGAGAGCGTAAAAGAAAAAATAGTAGGCTTGAATGGCAAATAGCGGGAGGTAATTTCCCACTTCGCACTTCCCATTTATTCCCTATCCTCCTGCTTGTATTTTTTGATTGACTTAAGAGAAAGAATGTATTAGAATAATTAGATTATCTTGACCCAAGATACAATGGAGCAAACCAGGGGAAAAACTTATGTTTGATGCTTTAACAGCAAGGCTGGAAGGACTATTCAAAAAATTAAGGGCACGGGGAAAGCTCTCTGAGTCGGAGGTGAAAGAAGCCCTCCGCGAGATACGGCGGGTCCTCTTAGAAGCAGATGTCAACTACAAGGTAGTCAAGGAATTTATCTCCCGGGTAGAGGAAAGGGCAATAGGCGAGACGGTGCTGAAGAGCTTCACCCCGGGGCAGCAAGTGATTAAGATCGTTTACGATGAGCTCACCCATCTGATGGGCGATTCTGCCAAGCAAATGACCTTCAGCCACCTGCCTCCCACCGTGGTAATGCTGGTTGGACTTCAGGGCTCGGGCAAAACTACTACCGCGGCCAAGCTGGCCACTTTTCTCCGTTCAAGAGGGAAAAACCCGCTGATGGCGGCAGTAGATGTGCGCCGCCCCGCAGCGGCAGAACAACTGCAGGTGCTGGGACGCTCACTGAACATCCCTGTCTATTGGGAAGGCGCAAAGGCTGATCCGGTGGACATCTGTGTCCACGCTCTCTCCGAGGCCAAACAGAAGGGCTGTGATCTATTAATCTTGGATACCGCTGGACGCCTGCACATTGACCAAGAACTGATGGAGGAGCTGATGCGGATCAAACAGCGCCTCCAGCCCCAGGAGATCCTCTTGGTGGCAGATGGGATGACCGGCCAGGATGCGGTGAATGTCGCCCAGGTATTTCTTCAGAAACTGGACTTCACCGGTGTGGTTCTCACCAAGCTGGACGGCGATGCCAGAGGAGGCGCCGCCCTCTCCATAAAGGCAGTTACCGGCAAGCCTATCAAGTTTGTGGGCATAGGCGAGAAGACCGACGCCTT
>JAUWEO010000006.1 GCA_030608245.1 Candidatus Latescibacterota bacterium | reverse complement strand
GTTGTCTCCTCAGGGGCTATCGGTGCCGGGATGGGACAGCTCTCTATGCCCAGGCGTCCCCGGTCTATCCCGCAACTCCAGGCAGCAGCAGCAGTGGGACAGAACCAGCTTATGCACAGCTACCAGATTGCCTTCGGGCGCCACAACCTGAGCATCGCTCAGATACTACTCACTGCAGACGATTTAAAAAACAGGCAGCGCTATCTGAATGTGAGAAACACCCTGTTGACTCTATGGCACTATGGAGTTATTCCTGTTCTTAACGAGAACGACAGCGTGGCTACAGATGAGATAGACTTCAGAGTGGGCGACAACGACAATCTCTCAGCCCAGGTGGCGAATCTGATTGACGCTCACCTGCTGATAATCCTCTCTGATACCGATGGCTTTTTC
The DNA here is from genome assembly GCA_030608245.1 of Candidatus Latescibacterota bacterium. Lineage (GTDB taxonomy): Bacteria > Latescibacterota > MVCY01 > MVCY01 > MVCY01 > MVCY01. Next base: position 20,267 of record JAUWEO010000006.1, on the reverse strand, counting down.
TCTGCCGACCCCCGTAAAGCTCCCCAGGCCCGATTGATTAGCACCATCACAGAGATCACCCCAGAGCTGGAAAAACTCGCGGGTCAAACAGCTTCCGAGGTGGCTACCGGAGGAATGCGAACAAAGCTCGAGGCAGCAAAGATCCTTACAGCTTCGGGACAGATGATGCTCATCGCCAATGGCAAAAAACACAACCTCGTGGATATCCTCGATGGCAAGGAGGTGGGAACCCTGTTTCTGCCCCAAGCGGAGCGAATGGCCAGCAGAAAAAGATGGATTGCCTTCAGTCACCCGCCAACGGGCATCCTGGTGGTCGACGACGGAGCTGTTCAGGCGATTGCAGAAAAAGGGAAAAGCCTTCTCCCCTCCGGAGTGATAAGATTGAAGGGAGAGTTTGAGAACGGAGAGGTAGTCGATATTCAAAATCTGAAGGGGCAAGAGATCGCCAGGGGGTTGGCCAACTACTGTGATAGGGAGCTGAAGAAGATTCTGGGGAAAAAATCCTCAGAGATAGAAGAAATACTCGGTTACTGTTACTACGAGGAGGTAGTGCACCGGGATAACCTGGTGGTGTTGTAGGGTCGTTGGGTCGTTGGGTCATAGGGTCGTTGGGTCATAGGGTCGTTGGGTCATAGGGTCTCATACTTATTGCGATCGTTCTGCCTGTTTTGGCTGATTCATAGGCAGCTAAAACGATCTTTAAGTTTCTCAATCCATCTTCTCCGGTGAAAGAAGGCTGAGCATCTTTCCCCTGGAGAATACAGCCGCTGAAATTTTCTGTCTCTGCCTGGTAGATATTCTTTGTCTCCAGGACAATCGTCTCTTCCTTGACCTCTTCTCTCTTCTGCTCTGCCTGATAGCCTTTATGTTCTTCTTCTATTCTGGCTATCATTTTTCCGGTGGAGCCCTGTCCTATGGTTCCCTGAGCCAGAATGCTACCTTTGCTGCCGTAGATTTCCAGCCTGCTTTCTGAGGAGGCATCGGGGATGTTAAAATGGCTGTCCACCAGTCCCTGGGCCTCGCCTTTGAACCGGAGCAAGACAGTTGCTGTATCCTCTACAGGATAGTTGTGCACTAACCGGGAGGTGAAACAAGAAACCTCTGTCACTGGTCCCATTAGCCATTCCAATAAATCGATGCAATGGCTTGCCATATCTACCAGTGAACCTCCTCCCCCCAAAGCAGGACTCTGGCGCCAGGCTCCTTCTATGGGTGGATACCAGCAGCTAAGTTGAGCTCTGCCCATTACCAAAGTTCCCAATCTACCTTCAGCTATAATCTCTTTGATTTTTCGGTTATAGGTGTGATATCTCATCATATAGCCCAGCGACAGTTTCACCTTATTCTCTTGGCAGGCGGTTATCATTTCCTCTGCTTCTTTTACATTCATTGCCATAGGTTTTTCGCAGAGGATGTGTTTTCGGGCCGTAGCTGCCATCAAGGCTTGCCGGTGGTGAAGATAGGTGGGCGTAGCAATGTAAACAGCCTCTATTTCTTTATCCCCCAGCAGGTCTTCCTCTCGAGTATAGTACCTCAAGTCACCGTATTTCCTGGCCACTTGTTTAACCCGTTCCCCATCTACATCCATTACTGCCACGAGTTCAGCATTCTCTGCCGGCATAAGACCTTCCGGGATAGTTCTTCTGTCAGCTATTCCACCAGCTCCGATCACCCCCCATTTGACAGACATATCTCCTCTTTCCATGCTTCGAGTTTCATGGGCAATTCACGAATCGCCCCTGCCTTTGGTGCCGAAGGCCGGACTTGAACCGGCACGAGCTTAGCGCTCACTAGCCCCTCAAGCTAGCGTGTCTGCCAATTCCACCACTTCGGCGCTGTTTACTCCGGTTACCTCCCTGATATCACTACAACCCCAGAGAGTGAACCACTCATTTTTCAAGGCTATCGGACTCTGTCTGTTCTTCAAATAGTGAAGATGGTGACAAGGCCCTGGCCTGAGAGCTCTTCTCAGCTTGCTTCTGCATCTGTTTTAGGGTTTCACTCTCCACTCTGACCGTCACCTTAGGTGCCCTAAAAAACAAGGTAATGCAGGTAATTATCAGAACAGAAGCTAACACCGCTGTGAGCTTGGTCAGAAAAGGAGCCGCACCTCTGCCTCCGAATACAGCACCTGTCCCTCCACCGCCGCCGCCAAAGGCGCTGGCTAATCCACCACCTCTGGAGCCCGACTGCAAAAGGATCACTACCACCAATGCAAACGCAACGAAAATGTGAATAACAATTAAAAAAAGATGCATCTTGAATATCCTTTGGCTTTTTGGTTTAGACCCAGATTCGAGATTTAGTACCTTTCGGTGTTTTTCAGTGTTCAATTCTCCGGAACTTGCTCAAAGACTTCTAACAATATTTGCAAAGGAACCGGCTGCCAAAGAGGCACCGCCTACCAGACCCCCATCGATATCCGGCTGGCCGAAAAGGACAGCTGCGTTCTCCGGTTTTATGCTGCCTCCGTACTGGATTCTGACTTGCTGTGCCACATTCGGGTTGTAAAGTCCAGTGAGTATCTGACGAATAAAAGCATGCACCTCCTGGGCCTGCTCGGGAGTTGCAGTTAACCCTGTGCCTATAGCCCAGACAGGTTCGTAGGCGATTACCACCCCAGAGACCTGTTCGGCGGAGATCCCCTCAAAGGCCCCTGTCACATGGTCTTGGACAATCTTCTGGGTGATTCCCGCCTCTCGCTCTTGCTGTTTCTCTCCCCCGCAGACAATGGGAACCAATCCCGCGCCCAGGGCAGCCTTCAATTTCTTATTGACCGTCTGATTGGTCTCCCCGAAATAGGCACGCCTCTCCGAATGTCCTAATATAACATACCTACAACCTGATGTCAACAGCATTCTTGCTGAGACCTCCCCGGTGTAGGCCCCACTCTCTTCCCAGAACATATCCTGGGCACCCAGAAGCAGATTACTACCTCTGATGGCTTTGCAGGTCGCCTCCAAGGAAGTGAAGGGGGGACAGAGAACGATGTCCACCCCGTCCACATCAGCAACCAAAGGTTTAAACTCTTCCACCAGTTGAACGGCCTCAGCAGATGTCCTGTTCATCTTCCAATTGCCGGCAACAATTGGCTTTCTCATTTCTGGTTTTCCTTTTCAGTTAAGGCCTCAATCCCGGGCAAGGTTTTCCCCTCTAAGTACTCCAGCGAGGCCCCTCCTCCGGTGGAAATATGAGACATTTTCTCCTGAAGGCCTGTCCTGGCCACGGCCGCTGCTGTGTCACCGCCTCCGATAATAGTGACTGTCCCCTTCTGGGTCACCTCTGCCAGGGCCCCGGCGATAGCGTTGGTCCCCACAGCGAACCTATCCATTTCAAAGACTCCCATCGGCCCGTTCCACACGATGGTTCGGGCGGTGGCGATTTTCTTCTTAAACAAGGCTATGGTTTGGGGACCAATATCCAGAGCCTCCCAATCGGGAAGTATTCCCTCTCTTTTCACTACCTGAGTGTTGGCGTCGTTGGAAAAGTTGTCGGCTATGACACAATCTACAGGAAGCAGGAGTTCTGCCCCTAAAGTCTCTGCCTTGCGGAGGGTCTCACCTGCCAGATCAACCTTCTCGGCATCTAACAGGGATTTCCCTATCTCCAACCCTTTGGCCTTGAAGAAAGTGTAGGCCATTCCGCCGCCGATAAGCAGACTATCCACTTTGCCCAGGAGGTTTTCGATAACATCTATCTTGCCGGAGATCTTGGCGCCTCCTAAGATAGCGACAAACGGACGCTGGGGCTGGGAGAGGGCACCGCCTAAGTAGCGTATCTCTTTCTCTAAAAGAAACCCAGCAGCACAAGGGAAGAGAAACTCTGTCACCCCTACGGTGGAAGCATGGGCCCGATGGGCGGCGCCGAAGGCATCGTTGACATAGAGGTCTCCCAGACGGGCTAATTCACGGGCAAATTCCCGATCGTTAGCCGTCTCGCCCGGATGAAACCTCAGGTTCTCCAATAGAAGAACCTCTCCTGGTCCAAGAGAACCGACCATCTTCTCTGCTTCCGGGCCCACACAGTCGGAGGCCCTGACCACTGGTCTATCCAGAAGCCTCGCCAGCCGCTCAACTGCAGGCCGCAGAGAAAGGGAAGACACAACCTTGTCCTTGGGACGTCCCAGATGGGAAATAAGAATCAATTTCCCGCCCTGTTCGAGCACATACTTAATCGTAGGCAAAGCAGCTCTGATACGGCCATCATCGGTGATTCTTTGACTTTCATCCAGGGGAACATTAAAGTCAACCCGCATCAGAACGCGCTTACCCTTCAGGTCCAAATCCCCAACCGTCAACTTCGGCATTGGCTACTCCCTACTTACTCGCCATCAGCCTCAACAGATCAACACACCTGTTGGAGTAGCCCCACTCGTTGTCGTACCAGGCTATGGTCTTTACCAGATTTCCCCCTACCACCGAGGTAAAAGGAGAATCGAATATGCTGGAGTGAGGATTACCGAGGACATCGGCAGAAACTAAAGGCTCTTCCGAATACTCCAAGATGGCTTTCAGTTTCCCTTCGGCAGCCTGTTTCATTGCTGCATTCACCTCTTCGGCAGTTACATCTCTTTTCAGCTCGGCAACGAAGTCAACCATTGCCCCATCGGGGACCGGGACCCTCATTGCCACTGCGTCAAGTCTGCCGGCCAGCTCGGGAATTATCTTGCCAATAGCCTTGGCCGCACCAGTGGTAGTGGGGATGATCGAAAGGGCAGCCGCCCGTGCCCTTCTTAAATCTTCGTGGGGGAAGTCCAGCAGTCGCTGGTCGCTGGTATAGGCGTGAATGGTGGTCATCAGTCCCTTTACAATACCGAAACTATCGTTGAGTACTTTTACCACCGGGGCGAAACAGTTAGTGGTGCAGGAAGCATTAGAAATGATGCAGTCTGAGGATCTCAGAATGTTGTCATTCACCCCGCAGACGATGGTGGCATCCACTTCATCCCTGGCGGGGGCGGAGAGCAAGACCTTCCGAGTCCCTGCCTGGATATGTTTTTCGCACTCTGCCCGCTTACGGAAAACCCCGGTGGACTCCAAAACCAGATCTGCCCCTAATGCCTTCCAGGGAAGCTGAACCGGATCCTTAATGGCCAAAATCTTTATCGTCTTGCCATCAACAATGATGCAGTCATCCCCCGCTTCTACCGAACCAGGGTAGTTTCGATGGACCGAATCATATTTTAGCAGGTACGCCAGGCTCTTGGCGTCGGTCAGGTCGTTGATTGCCACAACATCGAATCCACCGTCGGCCATAATCGCCCGAAAGGTGAGACGTCCAATCCTTCCAAATCCATTGATTCCAAGCTTAATTGCCATTGATACTCTCCTTTAGTTGAAAGTGATTTACGATTTTCTCTTGAAGTTATCCAAAGAAGACTTGAGCCAGTTCGTATCTGGCACGGTCCACAAGTTTCAGCTCTCCCACAGCTTCTTCTAAGGGGACGGAGACAATTTTCTCGCCGCTTAAGGCAGCCATCTTGCCAAATTCTCCCTGTTCAACCATCTCCATAGCCTTGAACCCAAGGCGAGTGCCTAAAACCCGGTCGAAAGCGGAAGGGGCTCCACCTCTCTGCATGTGTCCTAAGATGGCATGTCTGATCTCCTTGCCCGTGGCCTCTTCTATCTTTTCCGCCAGGACCTGGGCTATTGGTCTTTTGACCTTGGTGGCAAGTATATGACCGAATGCATCTCTGGGGGCCTCCTTCTGCACTTCCTTAATCAGCTCAGGACACTTCGCCCCTTCAGCCAGAGCAATCAGAGCATAGGTCTTGCCTTCACTGTACCGTTCATTCACGAAGTCACAGACCTGCTGAAGAGTGAATTCCACTTCGGGCACCAAGATCAGATGAGCGCCGCCGGCTATGCCTCCGTAGAGGGCCATCCAGCCCGAATGCCTGCCCATTATCTCTACTACTATTACCCGCTGATGGGATTTGGCAGTGGTGTGAAGCCTGTCCAGGGACTCCATCACCCTGTTTGTAGCGGTGTCGAATCCGAATGTGTAATCGGTAGCACTGATATCGTTGTCAATGGTCTTGGGGACCCCTACCACCCTTGCTCCGATCTTGCACAACTTGTTGGCCACTCCTAAGGTGTCTTCACCACCTGAGGCAACCAAGGCATATAAACCGAGCTGTTCAAGGTTATCTTTAACCATCCGAAGTCCATTTTTCGCTTTAGCTGGGTTGGTGCGAGAAGAACCGAGGATTGTGCCACCCTCCCGGTGGATATCCTCCACATCGGCCAAGGTTAAGGGGACATATTCTTTCTTCATTGGCCCAGCCCAGCCATATTTAAATCCAATCACTTCGTAGCCATCTTTGATTGCCTTCACCGTTACCGCTCTGATAACGGCGTTGAGACCAGGGGCATCACCGCCTCCGGTCAGGATGCCGATTTTCTTCATACCTTTCTCCTCACTATTAAGCCCTTTTTTTTGACTTACACGGTTCCCTCTCCAAAAAACTTTTTTTTAAGATAATCTTTTCTCCCTCTCCTGTCAAGAGAAATCAGCAGTCTTTCATTCGATTCTCGCCCGGCTTTTAGTGTGGACATTCCGGGAAAAATCGCGTATATTTCTTACTACTTTTGTATCCACTTCGATCCCTTTCGGTGTTCTTCAGTGTTGGATTCCCGGATTTAAGATGAAAATGAAGGTAAAATACTTGACTCGCGTAGGACTTATCGGGGCCTTATATGCCGCTCTGACACTTGCCTTAGCTCCGATAAGTTATGGCCCCCTACAGGTGAGGGTATCAGAGGCGTTGACTGTCCTGCCCTATATTATGCCCGCTTCGGTCTGGGGACTTTTTATCGGCTGTTTCTTAGCGAATTGGCTGGGAGGGTTAGGGCCCTGGGATATCTTTGGCGGCAGCCTCCTCACCCTGCTTGCTGCCATTCTGACCTACTGGGTGCGCAAGACGGGAAAGCCCTGGTTAGCCCCGCTACCGCCGGTTCTGGTAAACGCCTTTGGAGTGAGCGCCTATCTGCAACTGCTCTTTGGACCACCTTCAATAGCTTTACTGAGAGGCCTCTCGCCCTACTTCCTGTTTGTCATCTCTGTGGGAACAGGAGAACTTATCGCTTGCTATCTTTTGGGTTATCCTTTGTTACGCATCCTGCTGAGGCGCAGGAATCACACAAGGCAAGGCAGCTAAGCCAACGATTGGATTGTTAACCGGAAAACAGGAATATACAAAAGAGGCCAGGGAAAAGTTTTCCTTGACAATTTCCCTAATTCTTTCTATGTTTAGGCGATTTCTCTGTGCGCAAAAAGCGAGACAACAGGAAACCCAACTGAGAGGGGAGATCCAATTGAAACGTCTAACTGGTATAGTCTTGGTCTGGTTGCTGCTGTTGACTCTTAACACTCTGGCCGGCGGGGAAACATTCCCCAAACGGGTGGGCTGGGTGAACGATTTCGCCGGGGTTATCTCCCCTGAATATCGTACCCGAATACAAGCACTCATCACCGAACTGAACCAGAAGACCGGTGCCCAGATTGCCGTGGTAACTATGCCTACTATCGGAGATGAGGACTACACCGACTATGCCAATCGCCTTTATGAGGACTGGGGCATAGGCCAGAAGGGCAAAGATAATGGAGTTATGATCTTCCTGACTGTAAAGGAACGGAAGGTGCGGATTGAAGTTGGCTATGGCTTCGAAGGTATCCTCCCTGACGGGCGGGTGGGGGCTATTCTGGACAACTATGCTATCCCTCTCCTGCGCCAGAGCCAGTACGGCCAAGGACTGTTCAATGCCACTGCTGCCGTGGCCAGCGTGATCGGAAAAGACGCCGGTGTGACTCTAACCGGGATGCCCAAAATGAGATCCGCCCGCGAACCTGCCCGTGAGGGCAGTCCACTGAGGACCCTTATCCCTATAATATTATTGTTACTGATCTTAGGTGGTGGAGGAAGACTATTCCCCCTGCTGTTTTTGGGAAGTATGATTGGTGGCAGAGGGTTCGGAGGGTTCGGAGGAGGGTTCGGAGGAGGAGGATTCGGCGGCTTTGGGGGCGGACTGAGCGGCGGAGGCGGCGCCGGACGAGGATTCTAACCAACCGGAGGTGAACAAATGGCAAAGATACCAAACCGACCAGAAGAGATATTTCAAGAATTTACAGATACCTTGAAGGCAGTCTACGCGGACAGCCTGATCTCTATTATCCTTTTGGGCAGCGGCGCCCGCGGAGAATACAGACCCAAGGAATCCGACCTGAACTTTCTCATCGTCCTCAAGGATAACTCACCTTCAGAATTGGCCAAATGTCAGAAACAGTTGACAAAGTGGTATAAGAGAAATGTTGCCATCCCCTTGTTCCTCACCGAACAGTATATCCAGGCTTCTTTAGACACTTTTCCCATCGAGTTCTTAGAGATGAGCTCAGCTTACCAACTGGTTTGGGGGAAAGATGTGCTCTCCGGCCTGAGGTCTTCCAAAGCTAATCTGCGTTTGCAGTGCGAAAGGGAGCTCAAGGGGAAATTGCTTCACCTGCGTCACGCATTTTTAGAAAGCCGAGGCAAGGTGAAGGACCTACCAGCATTACTGTCCACCTCCATAGCTGCCTTCGCCCCTGTCTTCAGGGCTTTGCTCTACATCTCTGACATTGAGGCCCCCCGGAAAAGAGCGGATCTGATCAAGCAGCTTTACCAAAGTTTCCACCTGGATTCCTCACTCTTTGAAACATTACTGCAGATAGTCCGCAAGGAGAAGAAGGCATCCGAAACAGAGGCAGAATACCTGTTCGACAAATATGTTGAAGAAATTGACAAACTTTCACAAATAGTAGACCAACTGGTCACCGAAAAGGAGGAAAATAGATGAGAAAGGGCACGAAGTCACTACTTATTGTCTTGGGTATCATTCTCGTCATTATATTGGCGTTAGCGAGCAGATTGGTAGGCGGATATAATAAGATGGTAGGCTTAGATGAGTCGGTTAAGACCGCCTGGGCGCAGGTGGATGTGCAGCTACAGCGCCGCTATGACCTGATACCCAATCTGGTGGAGACGGTAAAGGGTTATGCCGCTCACGAAAAAGAGGTCTTTATCCGGGTTACCGAAGCTCGATCGAAAGTGGCCGGAGCGCAAACAGTAGGAGATAAAATCAGCGCCAACAATCAACTGACCAGTGCATTGGGCAGACTGCTGGTAGTGGTGGAACGGTACCCTGATCTCAAGGCTAACACCAATTTCATCCGACTTCAGGACGAACTGGCGGGCACGGAAAATCGGATAGCAGTGGCGAGAAGGCGCTACAATGAATCGGTAAAAGCATATAACCAGACTATCCGCAGGTTCCCAACCAACATCATTGCCGGACTGTTCAACTTCATAAGGGCTCCGCTTTACCAAATACCCGAGGCCGCCAAAGAACTACCTAAGATTAAGTTTTGATTCAACTAAGGAACGCAACCACAGTGGACAAAATTAGAGTCTCACAGGAAAGGGGGAATGAACAAATTCCCCCTTTCCTGTGAGTAAACAGAAAGGAAGATGTTGATGGGCTTCAGTTGGATACTGCCGCAATGCAGCAAATTCGACCTTGAGGATATAGATAAGATAATCGCTGCGGCCATAAGGGTGCTGGAGAAAACTCCCTGGACTATAGACGGAACTGGTGAGTTTATGGGATTTTTAGGCTCTTTCGGCTGTGAGGTTAGGGGGAAAAAGGTGCAATTCCCCATCCGTGTAGTAGAGAAGACACTTGATAGAATTAAGCAAGAACGAGAGCAAAAAGCAACATCTGGCCAAGCTGAAAAAGAGCAAATTCTCCCCACCCAGATTGAGTTTTCTACCTCTGGCCAGGCGCTGTGGTGCTGTGACCCCGAGACAGACCAACTACGAGCAGCCACTGAGAAGGACCTGGCCAATCTTTGTCGGGTGATCAATAGCTTTCCGGGGTTAGACCGCTCCCATCCCACCTTCATCCCCCAAGATGCTCCACTTATGACTCGAGAACTTCATAGTTTTGTGACTATTATGCTTAACAGTGACAAACCCTATCGGGTTTCTGCCTATTCCCCAGAGGTAGTCAAATATTTTGTCGAAGCCCTAACCATCTATTACGGCTCTGAGAAAAAAGCTCTGGCTAATCTTCTGCTACCCTGTAAAGTGTGGATAAATACGCCATTTATGATCTCTCGTGAGACAATCGAGGCCCCCATGGAAATCAGAAGACTGACAGGGCAACCTTTGGTTTACAACCCTATGCCGGTGGTGGGCATCGCTACACCCGTCACCCCTGCCGGTGCCTTGGTTCTGATCACTGCAGAAGTGTTGGGCGTTAACGCTATCAGTTTGGCTGTGGATGACTGTCTCTGTGGCTGGTGTGCTGGCCCTCTGAGTTTTGACATGAAGACCGGCATTCACAACCAGTGGGGGCCGGAGACGATAGTTATTGGCACTGCCCAGACCCACATCGCCGCCCGGCTTTTCGGCACCCGCCCCTCGGTGAGGGCAACCTTGGGCACCGGGGCAAAGACCCCTGGGGCCCAATCGATGTGCGAGAGGTCCTTCGGAGTGGGAATGGGTGTGCCAGCTGGCATCAGATCATTCGGGGGCTTAGCCACCTTGGCTCACTCCGATGTGGGCAGCCTCGTCCAGTTGATGATGGATATGGAACTGATGCAGGCAGTGGCAAAGCTGGTAGAAGGCTTCTGTGTAGATGAAGAAGAGATGGCTGAAGAATTGATTGTCGAACTCGCTTCTAAGGGCGCAGTATTCTTAGATACCGAGCACACCGCTAAGTATTTTCGTCGATATCAGTGGTTTCCTGAACTGATGGACAGAAGAGTCCCTATGTCCTGGAAAGACAATCCCTCCACAATGCTGAAAAACGCTCGAAAAAAGGCACTACACCTGATCAAAACTGCTCCCAATAAGTGCCCTTTGGATCCGACTCAGAAGACCGAGTTGGCAAAACTCCTTCGGACAGCAGATAAAGAGCTGGGGGAGGCCAAATAGGCTCTCGACGGCGCCCTCGCCCGTGTATAAGTTCAATATTTCAGTGTGCAAAGATGTACACCTGATCATTAAAAATGACTTTTTCGGCGGAATTTCACGAGTGGGCAATAGTGCAAATCTCATCATTGTTTTACCTAATGAACAGAGAGTATTTAGGTTAACTGCTTGTCTGCCACATATTGGGAAAAAGTCGCAAAACTAATTTTAGGAGAATATTCAGATGGAGGGGGATTTAAAAAAAGAGCTTACTTTATTAAATGTCTTCTGCGTGGCAACCGGAGCAATGATTAGTTCTGGGTTATTTATTCTGCCAGGATTAGCTTTTGCTAAAGCAGGTCCAGCAGTCATTCTATCTTATATGATAGCGGGAATCTTCTGCCTCCCTGCCCTTTTAAGTATGGCAGAATTGACTACTGCCATGCCTAAAGCTGGAGGAGATTATTTCTATATTATGAGAGGATTTGGCCCTCTTTTAGGAACACTGGCTGGTTTCTCTACCTGGTTTTCTCTGAGCCTAAAAGGTGCTTTTGCTTTGATAGGTATGGGTGCCTACTTGAGTATAATAACGGATATCCCTTTAAATATTATTGCCCTGTTTTGCTGCCTATTTTTTATCTTCTTGAATTTAATCGGGGTAAAAGAAGCAGGAAGGTTTCAGGTATTTTTAGTCTTAGGGCTTTTAGCCACACTTCTTGGTTATGTTCTCTGGGGGATGAAAACAGTTGATCCTTTTAATTTCTCGCCATTTTTTGCTAAAGGATTAGGTCCTGTGTTTGCTACGGCAAGTTTTGTTTTTATCTCCTACGGAGGTTTAACCAAAGTGGCCGCCTTGGCCGAGGAGACAAAAAATCCAGGCAGAAACTTACCATTAGGTATGATTCTTTCTCTTATTGTAACCTCTATTTTCTATGCTTTGGTGATTTTTGTAACTATAGGGGTTTTGAATCCGGAAAGCCTAAAAGGCACTCTTACTCCCATTTCAGACGGAGCAGGGATTTCTGGAGGAGATGTCTTGAAGATAATAATAAGCGTGGGAGCATTTTTAGCCTTTATCTCCACAGCCAACTCGGGGATTATGACTGCTTCAAGGTATCCCTTAGGGATGAGCAGAGATAAGCTTTTGCCCACTAGTTTTCAGAAGATAAGCTCTAAGTTTAAGACCCCCTATATTGCTATTCTTTTTACCGGCGCTTTTATGATTCTTGCTATTTCGTTTTTGAGGCTGGAATTATTAGTTAAGATTGCCTCCAGTATCTTAGTGGTACTATATATCGTTGCCAATTTAACTCTTATTTTATTTAGAGAAAGCAAGATTGCCAGTTACAGGCCAAGATTCCATTCTCCTCTCTACCCTTATTTGCAGATAGTGGGGATATTGGGAGGATTTTTCCTTTTGATAGAGATGGGAACATTTATTGTTTTTCTGACCACGATCTTCCTTTTATCGGGATTCATGTGGTATAAAGCTTATGTGCAGAAAAGAGCCAGCCAGGATTCAGCTCTTATATATGCCTTGGAAAGATTGGTCGCCAAGGACAAAGAATTGGCATCAGAGAGTCTTCTTACCGAATTAAAGGAGATAGTTATTCAACGGGAAGGAATTATAGGAGACAGATTTCGTAAACTTATTGAGGAAAGCAAAATCTTAGATATAGAATTACCTTTGAAAATCGAAGATTTCTTTAAAGAAATTTCGGATATTTTACGCAAAGACTTAGGTGTAGGTTCTGAAGAATTATTTAGGAAATTTATGGAAAGAGAACAGGAATCAAGCACAGTGATCGGAAAAGGATTAGCTATTCCTCATATTGCCGTTGAAGGCAAAAATACGCCTAAGGTCATTTTAGTTAGAGCAAAAGCAGGGGTTATTTTCCCTGAGGATCAGCTGGTTCATATTGCATTCGTTCTTGTAGGTTCTGCTGGTGAACGCATTCTGCATTTGAAGATTTTAGCTGCTATTGCGCAGATTACCCAGAATCCTGGATTCGATAAGATGTGGCGTGAGGCAACAGATGGAGAGGAATTAAGAAACGTCTTTCTTTTAGCTGAAAGGAAGCAAAGCTAAAAAAGTTGAGTTGGAATCCTCGTGGCGATTATCCCCAGATAGATAATACCGCATATATTGATCCTACCGCAGTAATAATTGGTAAGGTGAAATGCATGGAGCGATATTTTTTGGAGACAAGACTTCGCGTCGAGATTTCTTAAAGAAAGGTTGTCTGTTCCTGGCTTGTCTGGGAGGATCTTTAGGATTACTTGATTTATTGACCAAAAAGGCATGGCCGACGATAAAGACTTCTCCTTTACGGGAAGCGATGTTTTATAAGAGGCTCGCTAAGAATACAGTCCAGTGTGAGATCTGTTTCCGGGGCTGTATTCTAAGAGAGGGACAGAGGAGCTTCTGTCGCAACAAAGAGAATATTTCTGGGCGACTTTATAGTCTGGTCCATTCAAAGCCTTCAGCAGTGCATATCGACCCCATTGAAAAAGAGCCAGCCCTGCACATGCTTCCCGGAACAGATATCCTTTGTTTTGGTACTGCTGGCTGTAACTTCCGCTGTAAATTCTGTCACAACTGGCATCTTTCCCAAAGATCGATTGAAGAGATGGACCATACCTATGATCTTTCACCGAAAGATGCCGTAAGGATAGCCATAAATAGAAAGATTCCTACACTCTCCTTTACTTATAATGAGCCAATATCGTTTTATGAATATGTTTATGATATTGCCAGGCTTGCCAAACAGAAAGGTTTGAGGATTCTCTGGCATTCTAATGGTACGCTCAATCCTGAGCCCTTAAGGGAACTCCTGAAGTATACCGATGCCGTCACTATTGATTTAAAGGGATTTACTGAAGAATTCTACCAGAATACCTCCTCTGCGGAATTGGAGCCATGCTTGAGCACGTTGAAGATTATCAAAGAAGAGGGGGTATGGCTTGAGATTGTAAATCTTCAGATCCCTACCTTGAATGATAATCCACGGGATGTAAAAAGGATGTCTCTCTGGATTAAAGAAAATTTAGGTGAAGATACCCCCTTACATTTCTCTCGCTTTTCTCCTACTTATCGGCTCACAACCCTTCCCGCAACACCGATAAAGAAATTAGAGCAGGCTTATAAGATCGCCAAGGAGGTGGGCTTAAAATATGTCACGATTGGCAATGTGCCTGGACATAAATACAACTCTACATTTTGCCCAAGTTGCCAGAAGAGGTTAATTCACCGTATTCATTTCCAGGTACTAAGCAATAATATAAAAGATGGAAGGTGCAAGTTCTGTGGATACAAGATCCCGGGGATATGGGAGTAAATACTGTATGAGAAAAACGACTTGTCGTCTTAGCCGCACAGATCTTGGGCACCCACTCCCGGGAAATAAGTAAAGAAGACAAAAGAATATAGGAAAGAAATAACAGAGGTCGTTGAAAAGAAAGAAGAGAATTTAAGAAAGGAGAAGCAAGTGCCTAAAAGAACTGATATAAAGAAGATAATGGTTATCGGCTCTGGCCCGATTATTATTGGGCAGGCGTGTGAGTTTGACTATTCAGGAACCCAAGCCTGTAAGGCTCTTAAAGAGGAAGACTATCAGGTCGTCTTGGTGAATTCAAATCCAGCAACCATTATGACTGACCCTCAAATGGCTGACAGCACGTACATTGAACCCCTCACCGTTGAAAATGCCGAGAGAATAGTTATCAAGGAAAGACCCGATGCCCTCCTGCCCAACCTTGGTGGCCAGACCGGGCTTAATCTTTCATCTGAACTTAGCAAGAAGGGGATATTGGACAAATACAATGTTGAATTGATAGGGGTAAAGGCAGATGCTATACAAAGAGGTGAAGACAGAATTACCTTTAAGGAAACAATGGCTAAGCTTAATATCCCTGTACCTAAAAGTTCGCCCGCATATTCTGTTGAGGAGGCAGAAAAAATCGCTCAAGAGCTCAAGTATCCGGTGGTTCTAAGGCCGGCATATACCATGGGCGGAACTGGCGGAGGCATTGCCTATAACATAGAGGAGATAAGAACAATTGCTGCACGGGGATTATCTGCAAGTCTGATAGGCCAGGTGCTTGTAGAAGAGTCTGTTCTAGGTTGGGAAGAGCACGAACTCGAAGTGGTCAGGGATGCAAAAACCAACAAAATTACAGTCTGTTTTATTGAAAATGTTGACCCAATGGGTGTGCATACGGGGGACAGCTTTTGTGTTGCCCCAATGCTTACTGTGTCAAAAGAACTGCAGAAAAAATACGAGAATATGTCCTACAAGATCGTCGACGCTATCGGGGTATTGGGCGGCTGTAACTTACAATTTGCCTATAATCCCCAAGATGGGAGAATCGTGGTTATTGAAATCAACCCCCGCACTTCCCGTTCTTCGGCCTTGGCTTCAAAGGCAACGGGTTTTCCTATCGCTCGCATCTCTGCAAAACTGGCAGTGGGCATAACCCTTGATGAGATACCCTACTGGAGAGAAGGAACACTGGATAAATATACACCCAGCGGAGATTATGTGGTAGTGAAATTCCCCCGTTGGGCATTTGAAAAGTTCCCCCAGGCTGAAGACAAGCTTGGCACTCAGATGCAAGCTGTGGGCGAGGTTATGAGTATCGGTAACAACTTCAAGGAGGCATTTCAAAAGGCAATACGTTCACTGGAGATTAAGAGATATGGCTTGGGAGGGGCAAAAGATCCTGCAATCTTTTCTCTTTCTGCGATTAAAGGAAAGCTAACTAATCCCACAAGCGAGCGCATTTTCTTAATGTATGAAGCATTGCGCAAAGGTATGTCTGTTGAGGAACTCTATCAGATGACCAAAATCAATAAATGGTTCATCAGCCAGATGCAAGAGCTGGTGGAATTCGAGGAAGAGATAAGGAAATCAAGGGACAGAGACTTGCCAGAAGATATGCTAAAAAAGGCAAAGCAAAACGGTTTTTCAGATAGATACCTTGCCCAGCTTTTGGACAAAACAGAAAGAGAAATCCGCACCCAGCGTCTTGATGGGGGAGAGATAGCAGCGTATGAAGCCGTGCCCGTGAGTGGCGCTGATGGGGCCTATTATTTTTCAACCTACAATGCCTACCCCGTTAAAGAAGAACGCGCTGACGAGGTGAATGCGCCGTCTAAACGTAAGATAATGATCTTAGGTGGTGGGCCTAATCGCATCGGCCAGGGGATAGAGTTTGACTATACCTGTGTCCACGCTGCCTTTACATTACGTGAACAAGGAATTGAGTCGATAATGGTCAACTGCAATCCGGAAACAGTTTCCACCGATTATGATACCTCCAGCAGACTTTACTTTGAACCCCTGACAGTAGAGGATGTATTAAGTATTTGTGAAAAAGAGAAGCCCGAAGGAATGATCGTCCAGTTTGGAGGGCAAACCCCTTTGAACATCGCAAAAGAGCTTTGCGATGCCGGTGTACAGCTTTTGGGCACAAGTCCTGAGAGTATTCATCTGGCTGAAGATAGACAGAAATTTAAAAAGATAATACAAAAGCTCGGCATTCCCCAGCCTGAAAGTGGAGTTGCCCGTTCTGTAGAAGAGGCACTGGCTGTGGCTGAAAAAATAGGATACCCTTTGATGGTGCGTCCTTCTTTTGTCCTGGGTGGAAGGGGTATGCAAATCGTACATAACAAGAAGATGTTCTTAGATTATGTAAAAACTGCAATAGGAGTTAGCCCAGAATACCCGATGTTAGTTGATAAATTTTTAGAGCAGGCCATTGAAGTTGAGGTCGACGCCGTTGCTGATGGTGAAGATGTTTATATTCCTACAGTAATGGAACATATAGAGCTGGCGGGAATTCATTCAGGGGATAGTGCTTGTGTGATTCCGGCCCGCAATATTTCCCAGGAAAACCTCACTGTGATACAGAATTATACAAGAGAGATTGCTAAGGCACTTAAAGTTATCGGCCTTATGAATATTCAGTATGCCATAGCAGGAGGAAAAGTCTATATATTAGAGGCTAATCCTCGGGCTTCACGAACTGTCCCGGTAGTAAGTAAGGTTATGGGCATATCAATGGCAAGAATAGCAACACAGGTTATGTTAGGCAAAAGATTAAAAGAGATAACCTCTGCGGACAAGAAAGAATTTTCTCATATTGGCGTAAAGGAAGCTGTGTTTCCTTTCAATATGTTTCCCGCTGTAGATCCTATTCTGGGACCCGAGATGAAAGCAACGGGAGAAGTGATGGGCATTGCCTCTTCATTTGGTCTGGCGTTTTACAAAGCCCAAGAAGCAGCCGGCATGAAATTACCTATTGAAGGAACAGTTTTGATATCAGTTGCCGATAAGAACAAAGAGCAAATTGCAGAAGTGGCGCAGAGGCTCAATAAGCTGGGCTTCAAGCTACTTGCGACAAAAGGGACTAAGGCTTTTCTGGAAGAGACAGGAATAGAATGTGCGTCGGCATTGAAATTGCACGAAGGTCGTCCTAACATAATTGACGATATTCTCAACAAGCGGATACAGATGATAATCAATACCCCTGTAGGCAGAGAGAGTAAATATGACGATAGTTATATCAGAAGAGCCGCTATCCAGCATAGAATTCCCTATATTACTACAATTGCTGCAGCTAAGGCGACTGCAGAGGGAATGGAAACAGCCAAATGCGGGGACACAGAGATAAGATCTATTCAGGAATATCATACCGGTTCCATAAGATAGTGTCTGTCCGCCAGTATGAGAATCTCGTTGACATTTGTCATACCTTGATGTATATTAACCCCCCAGGGTCAGGTCTATTGGGACTTGCCCTATTGGACTTCTACCCCTTTCTTTTTGTACCTCTGAGAGACCAAGGAAGCCCCAAGAGATTGTTCGCAATGACGCAAAAATGATTGGCTCGTAAACTCTCATGCCGACAAGTCGGCGCCACGAAGAATGAAAATGCCGTCCCGAGCCTCCCGCAGGTTCCAAACCTGCGGGAGGTTGCCCGGAGATTGCGGCGGCTATTTTCGAAGCAAACAAAACAGAGGCTGGCCCCACTAAAGGACCAACTGGCAGCACAAGAGCAGACTGATGAACAACAGGATAAAAAAACTCCGAGCAAAATTGACGGAAGAGCAGACAGACAGCTTCCTGGTCTCCTCTTCGATAAATATCCGCTATCTCACTGGCTTTTCCAGTTCCAATGCGCTCCTTCTGATCGGGCGGGAAGGAGAGTTTCTGATCACCGACTTCCGCTACGAAGAACAGGCCCGATCGAAGGCATCCGGCTGTGAGGTCAGAATCGCCCAGAACCAACTCTGGGAAGAACTGTCTGTACTCTCTCAAAAAGTGTTCGGGGAGAAGATGGGCTTTGAAAGCCAACATCTCCCCTTTGAGCAATATCTGAAACTTAGGGAAGCTCTCCCCCCCTCTGTATCGTTAGTACCCAAAAGGGATTTGATAGAGAGCTTCTCTGTGATCAAAGATAAGAGCGAAATTGAGAAAATCCGCCGGGCAGTGGAGATCACCGATGGGGTGTTTGAGCAGATATTACCTCTGCTAAAGCCAGGGATCAGCGAGCTCGAGCTGGCAGCGGAGATTGATTACCGGATCAGGAAGTTAGGGGGAGAGAAGGCCGCTTTTGACACGATTGTGGCCTCGGGAGAAAGATCGTCTATGCCGCATGCCATCCCCACCGGACGTAAGTTCCAGAAGGGAGAGCTGGTGTTGATGGACTTCGGCGCTGTCTGTGATGGCTATGCTTCCGATTTCACCCGAACTGTAGTGCTCGGAGAAACTACCCGGGAACAAAAACAAAGGTACGATCTGGTGCGCCAGGCCCAGAGAGAGGCAATAAGAATTGCCAAGGCGGGAATAGACTCAGTGGAACTGGACAGGACAGCGCGCCAGATCATCGAAAACGCAGGCTACGGGTCAAACTTTCGCCATTCCTTGGGCCACGGTGTAGGGCTACAGGTACACGAAGCACCCCGTATCTCCCGGAAAAACGGCACCATCTTAAGACCTGGTATGGTGCTTACTATGGAACCAGGCATCTATTTCCCAGGCTGGGGAGGCATCAGAATAGAAAATATGATACTAGTTGAAGAAGATGGCTGTGAAGAGCTAACCAAGACGACAACGGAATTCATTTCCTTACACCTATAGTACCTCTGGAGGTAAGTAGATGGCTACAACTGCAGACTTCAGAAATGGAATGACTATTCAACTTGAGGGACAACTGTTCACTATCGTAGAATTTCAGCATGTCAAACCTGGCAAGGGGGGCGCATTTGTCCGCACCAAGCTGAAGAATGTTAAGGCAAAGGCGGTGGTTGACAGAACCTTCCGGGCAGGAGAAAAGGTAGAGGAAATACGGTTGGAGAGAAGGCAGATGCAATATCTTTACCACACAGGCGACATTTATTATCTTATGGATACTGAAACCTACGATCAACTCCCCATCCCTGCAGAGGAAGTCGGCAAAGCTCGAGACCTTCTGAAGGAAGGCGAGACGGTGACAGTCATCACTTGGAAAAACAGAACCTTGGGGACAGAACTCCCCATCTTTGTGAATCTAAAGGTAGTTGAGACTGCACCGGGGGTCAAGGGCGACACGGCCTCAGGCGGATCAAAACCGGCGACATTAGAGACGGGAGCGGTAATTCAGGTACCTCTCTTCATCAAAGACGGCGACACAGTGAAGATTGACACCCGAACAGCAAGTTATATCGAAAGGACAGCAGAGTGAAAGAGTCCGAGATCAGAAAACTGATAAAGCTGGTGGAGGAAAGCGACATCAGTGAGTTGGAGGTCTCTCGGTGGGGTAAAAAGGTAAAAATCTGCAAGTATCCCTCTGCTGTGAGTTCCTCCGTTTTTTCTCAGAAATCCGAGGAAGAGGGTCAAACTATCATCTTACCTCCCAAGCCAGAGCAAGGAAAGCAGCAATCTGAAACTCCCCAAGAGCAGCTTCATCAGATTAAATCTCCTATGGTGGGGACTTTCTACCGGTCCCCTACCCCTGATGCCAAAACCTATATCAAAAAAGGCGAACGGGTTGCTGTAGGACAGGTAGTGTGCGTTATCGAGGCGATGAAGATTATGAACGAGATCGAATCCGACATAGAGGGCACAATAGTGGATATCCCAGTGGATAATGTCGCTCCCGTAGAATACGGCCAAACATTGTTCTTGGTAAAACCTGATTGAATCGTAAAAAGTCTCCACCATTGATTTTCAACGCAAAGTCGCAAAGACGCAAAGAAAGAAGATACTTTCAAATAATCAGATAATTATGTCTCTTATTTTTTCTCTGCGCCTTTGCGTCTCTGCGTTAGATTTTA
>JAUWEO010000254.1 GCA_030608245.1 Candidatus Latescibacterota bacterium | reverse complement strand
GAATCTCAACCTCAACTTGATGAGGAGATGGTTTTTGAGCTCTCCCAGGTGGATCAGCCTCCTCGCCCTCTGGTGAAGGTGGCTCCGTTCTATCCGCTGAACGCCCGGGCTAAAGGCATTGAGGGAAAGGTAGAATTAGTTTTTGTGGTTCAGACCGATGGGTCGGTGAGCGATATACAGGTTACGGATTCATTCCGCGGAAAGATCTTTGTGCAGGCGGCGTTGCGAGCGGTCCGGCAGTGGCGGTTCAAGCCCGGAATCAAGGACGGCCAACCGGTGGCTACTCGGGTGCGGTTGCCCCTGCGTTTCCAATTGGAGGACTGACAAGAAACTGCAGAGGAGCTGCGGGGACACCCCTGCTCCCCTGTTGCCGTTTTACCTTTCACGCTTCACACCATAGGAGGATTAATAGAAATGGAAAATTCAAAACGCAAGATGCAAAAACTCTTACTGATTATCAGTAGTATAGCCCTTCTTCTGTGTTCTGTTGCCTACCCCGTGGGTAGTTTTACACCCTCCGGGGCCTGGGCCATCCCAAAGGATGGAGAGCACCCTCACAGTCAGGCTCAGGAACCCACGGTGTCTTCTCAGGAGGCGAAACTTTTGAGGCAGGTTGCCGACTCAGCGGATACCAATCCGGCAGCGGCTGTAGAGTTGCTTACCTCGAAGATCACTCCTAAATCGAGTGCGGCGCTCGATTTTGCCCTGGGCAACCTGGAATTCCAGCAAGGCAAATTGGAAAAGGCCGAAGAGGCATACCGCGCGACTCTTGAGAAGCTTCCCGCATTTGTGCGAGCCCGGATGCATCTCGCACAAGTCCTGATCCGCAGAGAGAAATCTGGTCAGGTTACTGAGGTACTTCGCCCAGTTTTAATGCGTGGGCAAGCCGATGCGGAGACCTTTACTTTACTCGGATATGCCTTTCTGTTGCAAGGTCGGTCGCTTCCGGCTGAGACGGCCTACCGCCAGGCATTGCTCCTCAAACCAGACGATGTCAATATATCTTTAGGTCTGGGGAAATGTCTGCTGGAACAGGAACGCTATCCAGAGGCGATCCGGTTGTTGGAAGATTTGGTAGCGTGCGAACCCCAACGGCCGGAGCTGTGGCTTCTCTTAGCTAACACTCATTTAGCGTTAGAGAAATCCAGCCAGGCCATTGTCAAACTGGAATGTGCGCGCCGACTGGGCATTGCATCCAGCGAGGCTTTGGCCACTCTGGGGGATCTATATCTGAATGACCGGCAGGCGGCTGAGGCACTGGCCGCCTATAAGGATGCCTTTGCCGGAGAAGAACCTCCCCTCGAACGACTCCTTCGCTCTGCGGAGGGATTCATTATGCTGCGTATGCCCGCTGAAGCGGATACTCTGTTGTGGCGGGCTCGTAAACGGGCGTCGTCTCTCAGTCCTGATCAGCACCGCAAGTTGCTTTGGTTGGAGGCCCAGCAAGCTTACCTGGGTGGCGACCGCAAAGCTGCCCTTATGGCTTATGAGCGGCTGTTAGAGGAGACCCCACTCGATGGCGATGCTTTAATAGCTCTGGGAGATCTATATCGTGAAGCGGACGAACTGGAGGAGGCGATCATTGTTTATGAACGAGCTGCCCGGATTTCCGGCAAAGAAGCCCAAGCCCTTGTCCGACAGGCACAGGTCGAGGTCGAACGGGAGAGATATGCCAGAGCCGGAACACTCTTGGAGGCGGCGCAGGCGATTGATCCCCGGCCCAATGTGGCGCGCTATCTGAAGCAGGTGAGGAGACTGATAAGGTAGTCTGTTAGAGCGAGATAATGCTACATGGTTGTGGAATAGTCGGTTTGTATAAATAGTCGACCTGAATTGAATGGTGAAAAAGCTATCTTCTTACTTGTTGATCCACCCGAGGTTCAACTGAACCTTGTGGCGAAAGGAGACCCTGTTCCTCTCAGTGGACAACATCTTCTCCGGGAAATATCAAGATATGTAGCATAGCGAAGAGGGTGTCACATTCCAAACAAGGTTGAATTTGAGACCCTGATGGATTAGGATAAAGGTAGTTTTTTTACATCTTTGCTCAAATGGTGAATCCAGCTACCCCGTGGGTATTTTCATCCCAGGGGGCAGTTTTTTGATGATAGGAGGGTTCAGTAAGCTGTTTTGCGAGTGAGATTCGTCAAACACAGAATCTCGCAGAACACCTGACCGCACACAATTAAGGTAGGGCGGGTCTTTCAGGTTAGCCATGGGCTTTTTCTCCTTGGATCTGAATCTGTGATAATTTTGCTTGCATTGCAGCTTTGAATTTATTAAATTGCCGTATGTAATTTTCCCTTAATACGCAGAAACCAGATCAGCAGACCTGTAACCCAGCTTCTTAGCGAGGAGATGAAAAGAAAAGCACGATATTTTCGGCCTGAATAGACATCTTCTGTTAAATCCCCAAAGCAAAAGGAGGTAAGGCAGC
>JAUWEO010000242.1 GCA_030608245.1 Candidatus Latescibacterota bacterium | reverse complement strand
GACCATAAACTACATTTGTGAGGGGATTTTGTCAAGCTATTCTTTTTCAAAAAATTGGTTCTCGCCTTATGTACCGGATAAACCGACTCTTCAGTGTAGTCACAGACTTAATACTTCCTGAACTCCTGAGCTGATGCTATGTATCGACAAAGCCCCTTATAGCGGAGCTTGACTATTCGGCAGCAAAGCTTCGGGGAAAGCTGAGGCCGTCCCTGAGGATCTCTTCTCGGTCATTCTTTCCTCTATTCTCCTGAGCACCCGATGTTTGTCCGATATCCACAGAGGTGCTACTAACCACTCCTTAGGGCAATCGGCCGATATTCTCTGAATGACCGTATTAGCAGATAGATATTCCAGAAACTCGGCAGCGAGGTCGACATACTCCTCCAGCTCCATCGGCTGATAGCCTCCCTTGAGAAAGAGCGCCTCCAATTCAGTTCCCTTTACCACATGCAAAGGGTGGATTTTGATCCCATCCAGATCAAGTCTTCCCATTTCTCTGGCCGTCTCCAAAATCATCTCGGTTGTTTCCCTTTCACCCCACCTGTAGGGTAGGCCGACTATCACATGGGCGCATATCTTTATGCTCCCCTTCTTGCGTGTCAACTCCACTGTCTTCAGAAAATCATCGTAATAATGACCCCGGTTGACAAAATTCAAGGTCTCTTTATGGATGCTTTGCAGTCCATATTCCATCCATACCTCATAACGGCCGGCATAGGAACTGGCCAAGTCCAAAACGCTATCGTTCACACAGTCGGGACGGGTAGCTATTGATATGCCCACCACCTCAGGATATTCTTTGATCAGATCGTATTTCGCCTTTAGAACCGGCAGGGGCGCATAGGTGTTGGTATAAGCCTGAAAATAGACTATAAAACGCTCCGCCTTAAACCTTCTCCTTCCCGCTTTTATTCCCTCTTCTATTTGTACTTCTAAAGGACGGGCTGGCAGACGGGTGTTGAAGCTGAAGCCTCTGTTATCACAAAAGATGCACCCTCGGGCACTGATTTTCCCATCTTTGTTGGGACAGGAGAAACCTGCATCCACGCTTACCTTATGAACCCTGGTTCCGAATTTCTGCTTCAAGTACTCAGAAAATTTATAATAACACATAAGGATATCTTGCTCAGCGTTGTCCCTTTCGTAAGAAGTCCCACAGAAGGGATATCCTATGGAAGCAAGCTACAGTGGATTATACACAATGGATCCAGAAAAAGCAAGGGGAAAAAGCGAAAAAGGCAAACTCCCTCTGTTCGTTCCTGAGATCTTGCTGGGAGGTTTCTGTTTTTCCGGAGGCTGGAGAGAGATCATTTCGCCTAGGTGCCCGGGGGGGGGATAAAAAAGGATTGCTTTGAGAAAGGAAAAAATGTATCTTATCACAGGTTAGAATTTCAATGTTTTCTCTTGAGCAGAAGGGAAAGACATTTGGCTGGGAAGAAAACAGTGGGGCTACTCTCAGGAGGGCTGGATAGTATCCTCGCCCTCCGATTAATACTGGACCAGGGCTTTGAGGTGATCGTGGTGAATTTCTCTACGCCGTTTCTGACTGACACCGGGGGGTACTCTCAGTTAGAACAAATGTGCGATCAGTCGAGGATGGAATTGAAGAGAGTCGATGTGGGGGCAGACTACCTTGAGGTGCTCAAGAACCCGCAGCACGGCTACGGGAAGGGTCTTAATCCCTGTGTTGACTGTCGGATATTTATGCTCTGCCGAGCCAAGCAGATTATGGAACAACTGGGAGCTGAGTTCGTCTTCACCGGTGAGGTTTTGGGCCAGCGTCCGATGTCTCAACGACGGGATACAATGAGGATAGTAGAAAGAGACAGCGAACTGGAGGGCAGACTTCTTCGCCCCCTGTGTGCTCAACTGATGAAACCCACCATTCCGGAGCAACAGGGAATAGTGGACAGAGAGAAACTCTTAGCAATAAGTGGCAGATCCCGGAAAGCACAGATGCGATTGGCCCAACAGTGGGGTATAAACGAGTATCCATCTCCTGCTGGAGGGTGTCTACTTACAGACAGTGAATTTGCCCGCCGGTTAAAAGACCTGTTTGAATACCATCAGGATTCGGCAGGAAATATCGAGCTTCTGCGTCTGGGTAGACACTTTCGTCTGAGTCAGCAAGCGAAGTTGATCTGTGGAAGAGATGCGGAGGAGAACGAGAAACTGAGCCGACTGGTTTCAGATGAGGACTTGAAATTAGGGGTCAAGGGGGGCAGAAGTACCCTGGCAGTTGTGATCGGTTCGCCAGAGCCCTCCGCTATTCAGACAGCCGCTCGCATCTGCGCCCGATACAGCCACCAGAGAGAGCTACCCCAGGTAGAGGTGGAATTCCGGAAAATGCATGGGGACGAAGCCAATGCTATAGTGGTACAACCTATGTCCGATCAGGAACTGGAGCAGATAAGGATATAATGGCTACAAAACCGCATCAGGATAGAAACGGCGAACCCCAACAATCCAGCTGAGACAGATGAGGATATAAAACGAAGGTAAGAAACAGATGA
The DNA here is from genome assembly GCA_030608245.1 of Candidatus Latescibacterota bacterium. Lineage (GTDB taxonomy): Bacteria > Latescibacterota > MVCY01 > MVCY01 > MVCY01 > MVCY01. The sequence goes on along the minus strand of JAUWEO010000242.1, from coordinate 147 downwards.
TCAAAGCGGTGATCTTCGACTTAGACAATACCCTGGTTGATTTTATGCGAATGAAAGAAGCCGCCATCGATGCGGCAGTCGATGCTATGGTAGACGCCGGGTTGAGGATGTCGAAACAAGAAACCAAAGAAGAGATTTACAAGATTT
>JAUWEO010000098.1 GCA_030608245.1 Candidatus Latescibacterota bacterium | reverse complement strand
CCGCTTTTCGTCTCCAAGCTCAGTCTGACCGGCGCATCCGCATCTTTTATCAGTTCGCCGTCGGGCGTTTTTCTGAACTTGGTAAACTTGTAGAAAATCCTCCCGAAGTTAACAGGTTTCCCAAAATTCATGACCTCAGAGGTGTACCGGCTGACCGGGGGAAAACCTTCCCCATATACTTCGATTTCAGCCAAGGTGTAAGCCTGGGGCATAAGATTCAGCTTTATCCTTACGAACCGGAGAAGTTCCGGAGGAAAGGTGATTTCCACAATACTCTTCGAATTGGAGAGGGTCCGCTCCAACACCTTGTCTAAACTGTGCAAGGCCCAATCGGGGGCGACATAAGTTTCCTCTCTTTTTAGGAGCAGGTAATCCTGGGGATGGAGGGCGACGGAGACCTCATAGGCCTGAGGCGCATCGTTCTTATAGAGCTCCCCCCGTCTATCCCGCCCCTGCTGAGGCGGGAAGAACCGTATTCGATTTACCGGAACCACGATCCCCAGGTCCATGGTGAAAGCCTCCCAATCGAGTACGGTGTAGCCCATCTCATATCCAGAGTAAGTTGCAGTGGCCATTGCGCTATAGTCCTCACGGAGCACAGCGTGTATAAGTGCCATATAGGTGGACTCATCCCCATCGATCAGCCTGGGATCGGCCCAGATGTTTTCCCTTTTCCAGAACCGCGGATTCAACCCCAATTTCGCTTCCAAAGGGTGCAGGACATAAGTCCCCGGCTCACCTTTCCCAATGTGCCACTTGAATCCAAAGATGTTTATGAGGTCTTTCCCGACGATGTTCTCCCAAGGCTTAAGCTCCCTCGTCTGGATGGCTCCCGGGGCTGTGGTGTCATCCAGGGCAACCCATTCCTCAACGACCTGACCCCACGGCGTTCCCTTGCCTCCTATTACCAGAGTCCTTGTCTGGGCCAAAGCCCTTACCGGGACTGTCAAAACCAGCAGAGAGGAGATAAGCCAAAGTGATATTTTACGTAGGATCATACTCTTTATCCTCCCAATTGGTAACTAACCGAATTGGTAACTAACCGACCAATGGCCAACTACCAATCGCCAGTCTACCAATTACCACCCACCAATCGCTTAATAAACCACTGCTACGGCCTTTAACCTGCTAAATGTCTTTGCCCTTGTGTCTACCGATACCCTGCAGAGGTAAATCCCGGGGGGCACAAGGCTTCCCTGATCGTTCCTGCCGTCCCATGCCTCCCTATATCTGCCGGAACCCAACCGTCCCGAGAACACTGCCTTCAGTTTGGATCCTGACAGGTCGTAGATTCCAATGTTCACGGCAACTTTCTCCAGCAAGTAGACAATGCCGTAGGCTATCTCCGTCTGATCGTTTCGCCCATCCCCGTTAGGGGTTATCGGGTTGGGAGACATCTCAACATAGCTCAGGGGCTCCTCCAACGAGCCGAAGACCTGAAGGGAACTGGTGTTGATCTCCTGGTTGGCATTCCCTGGAAAAATGGGCTGGGCCAAGTTTCCCCCTGTGTCCAACACCCATCCTCTAAACATCGTATTATAGAGCAGGGGCGTCGTCTTAAAGGTAACTCGGACAGGCCGGTTGTTGCCCAGAGTCACCCTATTTGATCGGAAATACAGCTCTAAGCCCGTATCCTCCACCTCCATGCTGTCCGGTACCACTTCTATCAGGGGGTGTCCCATCTCCAATTTTATAGAATCGGGTCTCCCAGGGGTCTCTATTCTTATCCCGTCAAATCCGCTTGACCTCTGGGAGTTGAACTCAGCTTGCACATCGTAGGTAAAAGTGGCCTCTACACCTGTGGGGGTGGTGGCCACACCTCTGGGTGGATCCGGTTGGCCCAGGAGGGCGACTTCACCTACACACCGGGCAGCCAAGGCTGGGGAATGCTCAACCCAGAGGCTATTCACCCTGATGACCTCCGTGGAGGAACCGGTAAACAAGATCCTGAACTGGAAATAGCGGCGAGGACCGGGAAGGAAGTCCAAAGGAACCACGGAAGTGCCAGTGGCATCGATCCGGAGAGGTTCAGACCAAATGCTCCAATGCTCTGAATCATATCGAATGGGTCCTCTCCTGATAATGGCAGCCCCTGGAGCCTTTTCTGGGAGTAACTTATCGTACTCGTCTTGGGATATTTCCTGTTCATCCCGTGTCTCTACATCTACGCTGTAGTACACCAAGGGGGTGTCATCCGTTCCATTTCTCACCTGTAACACCGCGGAGACCTTAGCCCCTTCGCGTGTCTCCTCCCCCCACTTCTCCGCCCTTAAGGTCAAATTCCCGAAGTTAACCGGGTTGTGAAAGTCTATGAACTTGGAGAGATAGCTTGCCCTGGGCACAAAACCCTGTCCGTAGACCTCAAGCTCAGCGATCTCGAAAGGGTTTGGGGCCAGTATTCTCAGCTTGATGAATCGGACCAGTTGCAGAGAAAACCCGATATCCACCACCGGTTCCGGGGTAATTTCTAATCGCTTCAGAACTTCATACTCGGGTCTGCCCTCCTTGCTGAAGTGTTGCCCATCGTCGATTGAGACTTCGAAACCCCTAACAAAATCTTCCCTTGCGCCTGGGCTGGGATAGAATACAATCCGGTTAGCCCAATACGAAGCCCCCAGGTCGAAGTAGAAGATCCTTCCAATCTGGATAGCCCCAAACTTCTTAAACGTCTCTCCAGTGGAGGTGGTGCTGTCTCCGTCGACTATAGCAGCGTTAGAGAAGCTTTCAGCCGTGTTGTTCCACACTTGTGCCGTTCCTTCGGCTGTAAAATCCGCGGGAGACGTGCTCCTTAGGTCTTCCCACGGTTTGACCGCCTGGATGATATTCTCATCAGCCGAAAATCCATACGGTTGTATCGCCCTGGGCATCTCGAAATCGATCGCTGCCGAGACCTCACTCTGAGGCTCCCAGGGCAATCCCCCTTCACCAACGGCCCAGGTGCTTACTCCTGCCCAGGCCGCTCCTGCGGATGTCAGAACAGCTGTTGTAATGAGGACAATGAGTCGAAGGGACATTAGCTACCTTATCTTGGCCAATGACGGGGGGGCACGGTACCCCTTATATACGTCTCTCTGGAAATGAAAAGCAAGCTCGGCCGTCTCCATGGGCTCATCCCGATAATCAAACCTCAAGGTTATCTCTTTAAGAGTGACCGAAAACCTCTTTACATCGGGGTCAAGTTTCGGGAAGACAATATAGCCTTCATCCTCTTGGCCGCTAAACATGATGTCAGATCTGTACAATGTTTTTCTCAACACGTCCTTTCTTTCCTGGAACCGGACGTGGAGATTTCCGGCCTGGCTCATGGCGTGCGCCCGGTAATATTCTGACAGTTCCAGCAGACTCAGGGACTTATACAGACGCCCGCTCTCCGAGGTAAGCTCGGCTTTATATGGGTCCACCTGCATCTTCGGGTACATATAATTCTTTACCTTCAACAGAAACACTGTAACCCTCTGCGGGGTCCAATCATCTCCCATCGGCTTCCAATTTCCATAGGTGTAAGGATTTGTTGACATAGCACCAGCCGTTGACTGGTCAGCAAACCTCCTGTTTAATTCATCATCTGATACAGGCCTGAGATTTATCTCCAGTCTTTCGTAGATATAGGAGACAGAGCCATCGTCTCTTACGATCTTATTCGGCCCTTGCCGATCCTCTGGCATCGGCTGTATAGGGCCTGCAAAGTAACGCCCGCAGCCGATGAGAAAAAGAAATAAGGCCAATAAGTACCAAAATCTGCGCATATAGCAATCTCCTTGCTGGACTGAATTTGGAGAATATCCTGGGGAACGTGAAGGTTCTCAGCGAAAAAGCAAACTCAGTAGCCTGCCACCAGTGCTCGCCCACCCGTCCGTTCGCCTGAGCTCACGGCGAAGCCTTGGCTGGGCACAGACGACCCGGGGACGGGGCTTAGAGCTTCTATTGCGGAGTACTGAGAGTTTTATCGGAAAAGGAAGAAGGTATAAAATAATAATTTGCAGTGGTTCTGCACATCTGTTATCATGCTTAACAATGCTAATAAAATGAGAAGGGGAGGGGAGAATGAAGAATCCTTCTCACCCCTCCCCTTTTGGGGTTAGCTAACAACCCAACCCAATCGCATATTAGCGGAACAGAGCCTTGATTGCTCCCCAAGACTTAGGTTCCACAGCGGTTGGGGCTCCCAGCATCTCAAACTCGGTGCAGAGAGTCGGATCGTGGCATCCCAGCTCAGCAGGTCCATGGGTTGAGACCTGATGGGTCCGGCCGGCGTCATCGGCGTCATTGACGGTAATGCCCATCCCGATGATCTGCCCCTCTGCAAAGACATGGGGCGTGGAGGCGGCATACCCATCTCGTGACAACCAATCAAAACAGGTCATCTTGACCTCATAGGTGACTGTCACATCAGTGGACAGATGTGCGGCACCCACGGGCAGAACCTTAGCGACTGCCTCCATATACTCCGGATCCTCGCACCACCGCATGGCGGGGTCCTGCATGTACTGTATACTGCCGACCTGATGATAACCGCCGGGTGTCATAACGTCGAAGACAAACTGCTGCATGTCCTCCCGGAAACCTTCACCAGTGCCGCCTCCCGTGTAGGAAGCGCTGTGGTCGGCATCCATGATGATCTCAAATCGATCATCCTTCCAACCATTGTTAATCGAGGTTTCGTCGACGTTTAACTGGTTATCGGTGACCCTGGCGAATACGTGCATCTTCTCAGGCGACCAGGCCGCCATGACAGCGATGTCTAAGTCGTCCTTTGGCGGGTTCACACCGGTTAGGGTGCAAACCATGTCATCTATTGTAATGACGTACTCTGGAGGAAACCACGCCCAGTCGCCATCATCGCCATCGACGGTTATCGTGGCACCCGCCGGGAGGCCTACACAGGGATACGGCCCCAGGCCCCAGGCACCTTCGGAGTAGGCGAAACTGATCCCACTCCAGGCAAGGATCGCAATAGCCACTGCAACTACGATAGTTAGCTTTCTCATTTTTTCACCTCCTTTCATCATAAAGTGGTAGTGTTTTGACTGCGATTTCAAGAATGTACCTATTTAGCACCACCTCCTCTCTTCGGTGAAAGTATCTCCCTTCTTAACCTTAATCCTTTCGCAAAAAGTCCTTTTTTGTCATGCTGAGCTTGTCGAAGCATCTGATAAGTTACTGTAATTCATCAATACATCAGATTCTTCGCGGAGCCTGTCCTGAGCAGAACGAGATTCTTCGTTGCACTCAGAATGACAAGCAGCGAAGGGCTCAGAATGACGGCCTTACTACTTCTTGCTAGTCAATGAATGAGGTTTTGAACGCAGCTTCAATCACTTGGGGGAGGCCGGCACCTTGCGATGCCGGCCGGCGAAATCTTAAGGAGGTGATGTCCTTTATTTATTTCGCCTACCCCAAAAATTGAATTTTTCTTAGAAAAATATCGGCTTTTCTCTCTATTTTCTTCGCGACCAGAGACAGTTTTTGCCACGTCTTGATGCAAAAGCGAGGCAATCTACCCCTCACCTTGGTTTATCCGGTGGACCAGCACCGCAGGATTCCCGGATGATCAATTTCGGGTCCAAAGTAACAAAGGAACGCTCTCTCTTAAGCGTTCCCTCTATGGCATCGATCAACATATCCGCAGCTATCCTCCCCATCTCCAGCATCGGTTGCTCCACTGTGGTCAGGGGAGGGCTATAGTAGGCCGCCGCAGCGATGTTATCGAATCCCACCACCGCCAGATCCTGGGGTATAGCGAGTCCTTTTTCCACAGCCGCTCTTATCGCTCCCAGGGCGTACTGATCGTTGAAGGTGCACAAAGCCGTGAGAGGAGGATCGCCCTCCAACAACCGCACCATTGCGGAATACCCGGAACCCGGGTCTGATCTTAGTTCAGCTTCCTGTTCCACCCACCTTTCATCATGCTGTAGACCGTATTTCTCCAGAGCCCGCTTGTATCCTCTCCACCTTCTCTTAGATGCAGGGATTTCATCGGGTCCCAGGATAAGCCCGATCCGCCTGTGTCCCAATTTAATCAGATGCTCTGTGGCCAGGAAGGCTCCTTTTACGTTATCTACATCCACGTAAGGAATACGAAGTGCCTCGACTTTGTTCCCGATGAAAACCACAGGTATATTATCCTCAGCCAGTTGATGGAGAATTCCTTCCTCCAGCCGGAATACAGTCCCGGCGAATAGAATCCCCGCTGCCCGGTTCGCCCTATGCACCTCCACACACGCTTTCTCCTCCCCGAAGTTATTCTCCAAAGAGGAAATTAAAGGATAATATTCCCTTGCGATACTTGCTTGTTCTATGCCGCTGAGGATCGCCCCAAAATACGGATTTCTCATTTCAGCCACAACCACACCGAAACTCCGGCTCTTCTTCGTTCTCAGGGACTGGGCAAAGGGATTGGGTCTGTAGCCGACCCGCTTCGCTACAGTTAGAACCCGATCCCGAGTGTCAGGGCTTATTCTGATCTCCGAGGCTTTATCGTTGATTACCTTGGATGCCGTGGTAACGGATACGTGCGCTTGCTCAGCTATATCCTGTAAAGTTATTGACATACTCTTTCTCATTTTCACCTTCTGCCAATTCTGCTAAAAGGTAAAACGTTTAACGTTTGAGCAAATGGGCAAATAAAAAGGCCCTTCCTTGCTTTTGCCGATTTTCGAAAAGATAAGCAGAAATGAGGAGCTTGTCAAGTATTTTTTCCTGCATTTTTCCCCAAACTGGAGTGAAGAAATACCCCAATGGCGATATAAATTTCAAACTTATATAGGCAAGATTTTTTTCCAGCGCCCACCTTATCAGCTTTGCTTAGTTCCTGAATGATCAGAAAAAAAGGAGAATATTGAGTTTCA
>JAUWEO010000219.1 GCA_030608245.1 Candidatus Latescibacterota bacterium | reverse complement strand
GGTCACCTGCAGATACCCCGTCCGTGTTACACTCTAAGGCCGGCAATCCAATGTTTATGGCGTTGCGGTAGAATATTCTGGCGAAGGACTTCGCCAGCACAGCCCCTACACCTGCCAGCTTTATGATTCGGGGCGCATGTTATCTGCTCGAGCCCAACCCAAAATTCTCGCCGGCAACTATAAAGTCCCCTTTGTTAACCTTCCGGGCGAACTCCGGATCTGCATCCTCTAATACATGCCGGGCCAGTTCAGACAGGTTGGAGCGAAGGTGGAAATATCTGCCCGGACAGATAAGATCGGTACTTATGCCATCTCCGAATTTCCATGCCTTACCTTTAAGTATCATCGTTGTTCCTCAGGTCTTTCGCTTTGTTATTTCATAGGTGTCCCGAGCGATCATCAGTTCCTCGTTGGTGGGAACTACCAGGACCTTCGCCCGAGAGGAAGCAGCGGAGATTATGGCTTTCTCTCCCTGGACGGCAGCGTTTTTCTTCTTGTCTATCTCTATGCCCAGATAATCCATTCCCTCACAGACCTTCTGCCGGGTGCGATAGTCGTTCTCCCCAATGCCGGCGGTGAAGACCAGAATATCTAAGCCGTTCATAACGGCGGCATATGCCCCGATGTACTTCTTCAACCGGTGCCAGAAGATCCTCAGGCTCAAGTCTGCCCTGGGATTGCCGGCTTCCTTTGCCTTCCAGATATCCCGCATATCGTTGCCTATTTCAGAAACACCCAGAAGACCGCTCTCTCTGTTCAAAATCTGTTTCATCTCCGATACGGATAGATTCAGCTTTTCCATCAAGTAAAACGCTACCGCGGGGTCAAGATCGCCACTGCGGGTTCCCATCACTAGACCCTCCAAGGGGGTGAACCCCATAGAAGTCTCTACTGACCTCCCTCCCTTCACTGCCGTGATACTGCAGCCGTTGCCCAGGTGGCAAGTGATTATCTTCAGCTCTGTTAAGGGTTTTCCCAACATCCGGGCTGCCCGCAAGGCTACATAACGATGAGAGGTACCGTGGAAACCGTATCTTCTCACTCGATATTTTTCATAGTAAGCATACGGAATAGCGTAAAGGTAAGCATGATCGGCAATCGTCTGATGGAAGGCAGTGTCAAACACCGCCACCTGTGGAACAGAAGAGAGCAATTCCTCACAGGCTTCTATCCCTGCCAGATTGGGAGGATTGTGGAGCGGAGCCAGTTCACAGAATTTCCTCACTGCGGAAACCAGATTATCGTTCACCAAGCAGGAGGCAGTATATTTTTCTCCGCCATGTACTATCCGGTGGCCAACGGCATTTATCTCATCTATCTGTTCAATGGCCCCATACTGGGGATGTGAAAGGGTTTCCAGGACTATCCTTAATCCTTGGTGATGGTCTTTTATCTCTGTTGAGATTTCTATCTTAGAGCTTTCTTCGCGACTGTGGTGAAGCATAGAGCCCGACAGCCCTATCTTCTCCAACAGCCCTCTGGCCAATATCTTCTCTTGAGGCATCAAGAACAATTGATACTTTATCGAAGAACTTCCAGAATTAATTACCAGTACTTTCACTTCTTCTCCTTTGTTGAGCTTGAATTACGGTTACTGCAGTAACGCCTATTATATCCTCCACACTACAACCCCGGGAAAGATCGCCGTAAGGATACTTCAATCCCTGGAGCAGGGGTCCATAGGCAGAGGCTCCAGCCAACCTTTGGCTGAACTTGTAGGCCATGTTACCAGCATTTAAGCTGGGGAAGATCAAGATATTCGCTTTCCCTTCCACAGGTGAAGAAGGGCATTTCCTCCCAGCCACCTCAGGTACTAAGGCTGCGTCTACCTGAAGTTCTCCGTCGATTAGGATATCGGGGCAGCGTTGCTGGGCGATTTCGGTGGCTCTTTTCACCTTATCCACCAAAGGATGAGCAGCACTACCATAGGTGGAGAAGGACAGCAGGGCAACTCGGGGAGTTAGTTCCAACAGTTGAGCAGCAGATTCTGCCGTGCAGATGGCGATGTCGGCTAACTGTTCTGCTGTGGGATCTATCACTACCGCACAGTCGGCATAGACTAAGTACCCTCGATCTGCGTAGGGAGAGGCAGAAAGCTTCATTATAGAAAAAGAGGAGATTGTCTTGATTCCCTCCTGGGGACCTACGGTGTAGAGAGCAGCCCTGATGGTATCGCTGGTGGGATGGGCAGCGCCAGAGATCGCCCCTGCAGCTCTTCCTGTCTTTACCATCGCCCCAGCATAGTAAGATAAGGAATTTAGAATGCGCTCTTCCGCCTGTTCTCTGGTTATTCCTTTCTTAACCAACCGTTGATAGAGGAGTTCCACATACTCCTCTTTGTTGGGGTCGAAGTTCGGATTCACTATCTCCACCCCCGCTAAATTCACATCGAGCTGCTTGACCCTGCGGGTAATCCTCTCCTCTTCGCCTAACAACACAGGATAAGCTATCCCCTCTTTTGTCAAGCGAGGCAGGGCTTTTAGTATACGCTCATCTTCATACTCAGGAAAGACGATCTTTACAGGATTCTTTTGGGCTTTTTCTATTATCTCTCTCATCTCTAAATCCTTCTATTATTAGGGCGCACACGCAGGTGCGCCCCTACCGGAACACTGCATGAACGCTGATTGAGCAAGATTATTGTCCACTAACAAATACCGCCATTGGTTATTATCACAGAGGCGGCCTTCTGGCAGATCCCATGAAAAGGTCGCCCCTGCATTCTGGTATCTGTTTGCCTTGTTGATCTGCTTGGTCAATACTCCTTAGGCATTTCTTGAAGTTGTTGGTAAGTGAAGACCGGCCCGTCTCGGCAGACATATTTGTCGCCGATGTTACATCTGCCGCACATCCCGATGCCGCATTTCATTCTCATCTCTAAGGAGGTGAGAATCCGGTCAGGGGCAAATCCCAGTTCAAGTAAAACAGCGACACAGGTCTTTATCATAATGGCCGGGCCACACACCACCGCCACGGCGTCCTTTGACGACGGATCTATCTGTTTCAGCACCGGGGCGGCAAATCCCACCTTTCCCTTCCATCCCTCCGCTTCCTTGTCAATGGTGAGAATAAGCTGGATGTCGTCCCGCTCACTCCATTTTTTCAACTCGTCTTTGTATATCATCTCCCCGGGATCGCGAGCGGC
>JAUWEO010000131.1 GCA_030608245.1 Candidatus Latescibacterota bacterium | reverse complement strand
GAGGGACTTTGCTCTATCGGGAGAGAATCTTTATTGACGGCGTGGAACATCCCGAGATCGTACAAAAACGCCTCTTTGAAGGAGGGGTCTGGCGCAGAGGTCTGCTCGAGGCAAGCGGAGGCGATGTCGTTACCCTCACCTATGATATCGAGCATGATTTCAGACCCAGCGTAGAGGATAAGATCACAGATTTCAAAGAGATCCGCAAGGTGGAGGTCGGACTCGTACTGGCCAATGATTACAAGGTGGAAATGGCATCGAACATGCAGACGAACGCCTCCGGAGAACCAGCCTTTCTGTTGGTGACCAGAGCCGATGGGAACATAAAGGATGGATCGAACCAGAAGTATATCCGGTTCCAGTACGGCTTACCTACCGGGAATGAAGTTGCCGGGATCACCTTCGAGGTGAGCGACCTGGCAGGTTTCAATTTTAAAGGAGAATATGTCATCAATAGAAGATTCAGAAGATTTCCCAACCAGAATATTCGCACAAATCAAGCCCTGGCAACGGACCGTTCCAGGGCATTCTACCTGGCAGCGTCTCAGCGCATTTATCCTTGGTTTGCTTACGGTGAGGCTTTCAGCATCGATCCAGACTATTGTACCTCTATGTTCATCCCTGACGGGGGCTTTGTAGACTACGAAAATAAGACGGGCTATCTGTACGAGTTCGTGGACGACAACGACGACCAGGATCAGTATCCGGATTGGAGAAGAAGATATACCGGTCCCTATTCCGGGGAGATTCCCGACCGTGAGGTCTTTCCGGGTTTGGATGAGAACAACGATCTGATATCGGATTTCAACCAGAACAACAACATCCAGCCCGACTATACTGAGCCTTTTCTGAGATACGATGTGGATCCTCCGGAATTCCTCTTTGGAACTGATATGAACAATAATACTATAATAGACCGGTTCGAGAACGATACCGAACCGGATTATCCCTATAAAAGGGATCATCAAGGATATAACCTTTACACAGGTGTGGAGCTTTTCCCTGGCAGCAGACTTATGGCAGGGTATCTCAGAGAGGATCTGATAGCCAGCAACAGAAGAAATGAGTCCGTATACGGGCTTTTGACGCTGCGCAAGGATTTTCCCAGACAAAACCTGAGCCTTCAGTTTATGGCGTTCACGAAGAATGTCCGGGACAATATTCCAGATGATCTCATCCAGTGGGTTCAGCCACCTTACTCAGCAGGCATGCTACAAGATTTCTCAGATCCGCTTATAGCTCAAAACACTTTTGTAAGCACGATTTACCTTGAAGCTGATTATGCCAAGTTCCTACCCTTTACAAACAAGCTCAAATATGAGCTTTACCACCAAAAAGGTTCGCAGGCGAAAGGGAAGCGCGACGAGAAGTTCTTAGGGATTATCAATAAGGCTGACTATGAAATTCCTCTGCGAAAAGACCTGATCTTCGAGCCGAAATGGAAACAGCTGTATAAATACATAAATCCTACTGAGCGCTGGAAGCTCAAGACAAAAGAGCTATCGGAGATATTCTTTCTTCTCATCAAATATCGATTCAGCAGGCAGCTCTGGATGGATTCAGGCGTTGAGTATGAGATCTTTAACAATCTGCTGAAAAAGCCTGAGCCACCTCCCTCAGAGTTTGTGGAAGACTTCCGGAAATGGACTCTGGCCAGTCAATTTTCTAACTCGTGTGCCTACATGGGATACGTGCTTACCTCTAATCTTGGGGTACGCTGGAGCAAGAGGAGTTTCGAAGGCCAGACGGAGACAAGCACCACAGCTTTTGCGACAGTCTATGTAGGCCCGGAATAATCCCCTTGCCTCCTTATCAGATTTTTCTGTTTCTTTCTCTCCTCTGTTTTTCTCCCTTCTTCCCCGAAGATGATCCAGAGCGAATAGGAAATTCCTTTACCTATTATGAAAAGATATCAGATAAAGAGGATAGCCTATCCGGCAATTTTTCTGATCTTAGCCTGCTTAGCCTGCTCGGAGAGATACGAGGAGACGGGCCGGCAGGTGCGGATCACTACCTGGGATGAACCGGACAACACTATCAGTGAACAGATCAGAGGGGTTCTTCAGCGGGAGTTCGACGAGCGGTTCCCCCAGATTGAGGTTCGCAGGCGAAGGCGAGGGGGAAAGGCCACTGATTCCAGATTGGCCTTCACCACAGCCGTGGCGGGCGACAACGCTCCTGACTGCTATGATGCAGCCTATTTTCCGACTATTCCGCTGTGGATCGATCAGGGGTTTTGCCTGCCCTTGGATGACTATATAGAGAAGGATCCGCAGTTTAAGGATGCGGTGGAAGCGGCCTTTGCCCCGGCGAAGAAGGATGGGCACGTATATGGCGTGCCCAGCGAGCTTTATGTGATGGCGCTGTTTTACAGGAAGGATCTTTTCGAGGAGGTGGGTTTGGATCCGAAGCGGCCACCTCGCAACTGGAAGGAGTTTGTGGAGTATGCACGGAGATTGACGGATCAGGGCAAGCATCGTTATGGCCTTGCGATGCTGGGCCAGGAGTGGGCAAGTTGGCACTGGGAGAACTACGTCTGGCAAGCTGGCGGAGAGGTAACGGAAAAACTGCCGGATGGGAAGTGCAAAATTCGCTTCACCGAGGAGCCCGCAGTCCAAGCCCTCCAATATTACCAGGATCTCAGGTGGAAGTACAGGTGCGTCCAGCCGAATCCGCTCCAGGACTACGAGTCCAACAGGAGAGATTTTCTCCACGGTAGAGCGGCGATGATCCTAAGTTCCCCCGAATGGGTGGGGGATTTCCTGAACGAGGGGCTGAGGCCGGAACAAATCGGCATAGCCCCTTTGCCAGCAGGGCCCACAGGCATACACGCTACCCAGATCGGCGGAGCATTTTACATCATTAATCCTCGATCTTCGAAGGTTAAACAGAAGGCTGCCTGGGAGTACATTCGGTTTATGAGCTCCAAGGAGGCTCAGATCAACAAACTCAAGATGATGGAGCAGGCGAACCTCCGATATCCAATCGCCTCATTCTACAAAGATCTGAGGGTGGGGGATTATCTGACAGTCCCCGAGGAATGGGGGGAGGCATCCATGACCTCGTTAAAGCACGGGCGGATGGAGTATTATCTGAAAGACCGCATCGAGCCATATCTGGCCCGGCCGATCCAGGCAGTGCTTGTTGACCCAGAGGCTAACCCCAAGATGGAGTTGATGAAATGTGCAGAACGCGTTCAAAAAGAGGTCGTGGAGCCTTACAATGCGGAGATTGAGAGGAAGAAAAGGCGCAAGGCGCTTGTTGCGCGACATACGAGGTAGGATATATGGGGTGAACTCGGCTCCAAATGGGTTAGAGTGGTCTGATGTAAAACGAGCGGAGAGACATAGACGATGAGGATCTCCAAAAAGACCCTCACAGGGATCGTTTTCGTGCTCCCTGCGATCGTTGTGTTCATCCTCTTTAAGTATATGCCAATGCTCCAGGCCTTCAGGATGAGCCTATACGAGTGGAGCATCATCAACCCCCCGGGCGAGTTCGTGGGGTTGAAACATTTTAAGGAGGCATTTACCTCCTCACTTTTCTGGATCGCCTGGAAGAACAACTTCATCCTGTTCTTCTTGGGACTGATTTTGGGATTCTGGACGCCGTTGGCCCAGGCCATTATGCTGGGGGAGATCGGTAGAGGGCAGCATCTGTTCCGGGTGTGCTATCTTCTGCCCTTGGTGGTGCCGCCGATGGCCGCTCTGATCCTGTGGAAGTGGATCTACAACCCGGAGTACGGTCTGCTGAATACCTTGGTGGGCTATCTGGGCATCAGTTCCCAGGATTGGTTGGGCAACCCAGGACTGGCCAAATTTTCCATCATGCTGCCGGGGATCTTGGGCGGAGGAATGGGAGTGCTGGTGTATCTCTCAGCTATTCAGGGCGTCCCGGCTCAACTTTTTGAGTCCGCGGAAATCGATGGGGCAGGGCCCTTCAACAAACTGCGCTATATCCTTCTGCCCCGGATCAAGTTTGTGATCCTCATCCAGTTCATCTTGGTCTTGGGCATAGGGTTTCAGATCTTCGACCAGATCTTTGTATTGACAGGCGGCGGGCCGGTGGATTCCACCCGGGTGATCACCCTGCTTATCTACCGCTACGCGTTCGAGAACTATCGGATGGGATACGCATCAGCCATCGCTTTGGTCATGTTCATAGCCGTATTTGTAGTGACAGCACTCCAATTACGGATCTCGAAGCTCTCGGATTAGGACTAGACCCGGATATCTGCCCCGAAACAAGGGGTGTACACACGGGACACCTCTACTTAGCGATAAGGAGATGACCTTGATAATCCGCAGGACAGGAAGGACAGCCAGGGAGCGGGTTCTTTTGGGAGTCTTCTATGCGGTAACGATACTGTGGATATTGGGGCTGCTGACTCCCTTTGGATGGATGCTCTCCTCGGCATGCAAGAATCGGGTGTCGGTGTTCAGGATGCCTCCTCAGTGGATCCCAGAGCCACCAAGAGTGGCATCCATCGTTTTGGACTATGGGGGGCAATCCCCTTCCAACAAGGAGGTGATTCGGGACGCGGCGGTGGCGACGTGGATGACCTGGGATCAGTACGGCAGGGAAAGCATTTGGGGAGTGGAGGTGACTTCTGTATCGAGGGGGAAGAAGATCTTTGAGTGCCAAGGCCCATCCTACAAAATCAAGCACCAAAAAGAGAGGAATGTCATTGCGGCGGTTTTAGATGAAGAGATGCTGTCCCGTCATGCCGAAGAGCTGATGGTGGGCATTGAGCATCGGTTTATAATGTCGGAGGAAGTCCCTTCAGATGTGGGGGGAGGCGCCTTTGCGGATCAAGAACGCTCGCTGAAGGGCTTTCTCGGGAAGCAGAACCTGAGGGCTCAGGTTCAGACCGTGCGGATCCGAAAGTCCTTCTGGCGTTTTTTCGACGCCTTTCTCTCAGCGTGGTTTTACATGTATGAGACAATGAGCACCAAGCTCAGCTTGGGGCGGTTCATCTTCAACAGTCTCTTCGTGGCAGGAACCACCGTCGTTCTTCAGCTTTTCATCAGCTCCTTAGCGGCCTATGCCCTTTCCAAACTGCTGGGACCAGCCTTGTCCCGCTATCTGCTGCTATTTTTCCTGGCAACGATTATGATTCCCCCACTGTTGTTGTTCATGCCCCTCTATCTGCGGATGAAGGCGTTCCCCATGGCCCACATTCCCTTCACCCAGATCGCCCTGCCCACAATTAACCTGCTGGATCCCGAACTGCCCGGGTATATCCATCCGCTGATCAGAAGGGGTCTGCATCCCCTGCTCTGCTATCTGCCACTGATCCTTCCCTACACCGCCTGGGGGCTCTCCATACTCCTCTTTAAAGGATTCTTCGATCAGCTCCCGAAGGATCTGTTCGAGGCCGCGCGGCTGGATGGGGCCTCGGAGTTCAAAATTTTCACTAGGGTGGTTTTCCCTCTCTCCAGGCCTGT
>JAUWEO010000042.1 GCA_030608245.1 Candidatus Latescibacterota bacterium | reverse complement strand
GTGGTCGAGGGTTCGAGACCCTCCGGGCTCACTAAACTAAGCCTGCTTCAGAAAAAGATTGAAGTGGGCCTTTTTTAAAATCACCTCCTAAAATATACTTTTTATCTCGAATCAGTCAAGCCTTTTATTGCTTCTTCTCTGATTAGCGTGATCGTCTAAAAAACCACAAAGGCATCTCGCCTTATTCTGCGGGATGCCTCTGCAATAACTATCACTCACCCCCTCTGGTGTCCCCGTTCCACCTCAGCAGATTCTTGGTAATTGCTCGCTAACTAACATATCTATGATGCGAGTACCTCCGATCTTTGTCTTCATTATAACTTTCCCCTTCGGGGCCTCTACCACTTCACCAATGATCTGGCTCTCTTTCCCCAGCGGATGTTGACGCATTAGCTCCAGCACAAGTTCAGCATCTTCTCCTGATGCGACGACCACCACCTTGCCTTCATTAGCAACATACAGAGGGTCAAACCCCAGAATTTCGCATAGGGCCTTCACTTGCTCTTTTAGGGGAATATCCTTCTCAGAAATTTCCACGCCGAAATCCATTCCACTGACTATCTCATTTAGAACAGTGGCTACGCCCCCTCGAGTCGGGTCACGCATAAATTTAATATTCTTTGAGCCCTGAATAACACTCACAATCAAGTCCGACAGGGGGGCACAATCACTTACTATCTCGGTCTGAAAATCGAATTGTCCTCTTGCAGCCAGCACAGCCAGCCCGTGGTCACCGATGGTGCCGTTGATAATAATCTTGTCCCCCGATAGTATTGCTTCTTTGCAGAAATTCACTCTCCCATCCTGTATTCCAATACCAGAGGTGTTAATAAAGAGTTTATCTGCACTGTTGCGTTCTACCACTTTGACATCACCAGTGACAATCTTCACCCTTTCAGCGGCAGCAACCTGAGCCATCGATCCGGTGATCTTCTCCAGAACCTCCCAGTCTAAACCCTCTTCAATAATAAAACCACAGGATATGTACAACGGCTTGGCACCTACGACCGCAAGATCATTGATTGTCCCACAAATTGCCAGTTTGCCTATATCTCCCCCCGGGAAAAAAAGCGGCTTGACCACATAGGAATCTGTGGTGAAACAGAGCCGAGAATCCCCTTTTGGGGATGGAGGAAGTTTAATAACGGCGGAATCGGAAAGCTCGTCCAAAATTTCATTACTGAAGTTCTTTTGGAAAACTTCCTTAATAAGGCTGTGCATCAGTTTGCCGCCGCTGCCGTGAGCCAACGAGATTTTCTCTCTATTTTCCATAATCTCCATACTTAAAATACGCCGCACAGGTCCCTTCGGAAGAGACCATGCAGGGACCAACAGGGCTCTCCGGGGTACATATCCTTCCAAACAGTGGACAGTCCAATGGAGTATTGACTCCTCTGAGTATTGCTCCGCAGATACATGCTTCATTCTCTCTGGTTTCCTCCACTTGCACCGGGACATTGGCTTCAGCGTCATAGGCCGAAAAGCCCTCTTTGATCTTCAATCCACTTTCGGGAATATTCCCCAGGCCGCGCCAGTTTGATTCTTCGACCTCAAAGATCTCTCTCATCAGATCCAAGGCCCTGAGGTTACCTTCTTCTTTTACTGACCGTCTGTACTGTATCTGCACTTTGGGAGCCTCTGAATTAACTATTTGTTGAGTAAGCATAAAGATCGCCTGCACTATGTCCAAAGGTTCAAATCCTGTAACTACACAAGGAATATTGTATTGCTCAGAAATAAACTCATAGGGTTTGCTGCCGATAATAGTGCTCACATGCCCCGGACAGATAAAACCATCGATATGTAGATCTTTGTAACCAACCAGCGCTTGCATAGCTGGTGGGACCAGTTTATGCCCGGAAAAGGCAAAGAAGTTTTGAATATTCTTCTCCTGAGCAATTTTTATGGTAGCCGCCACTGTGGGAGCGGTGGTCTCAAACCCTATTGCTAAGAAAACTATCTTCTTTCCAGTATTCTCCTGGGCTATCTTCAACGCCTCCAGAGGGGAGTAAACTACAACCACATCGCCGCCGCAACTCTTCTCTTTCTCTAAACTGGAACTGGAGCCAGGTACCCTCAGCATATCGCCAAAAGTGGTTATAATTACATCATCTTTCCTGGCATAAGCAATAGCTTTGTCCAAATAATGATTGGGGGTGACGCATACAGGACAGCCCGGCCCAGAGAGAAGACGGATGTTTGAGGGAAGCAACCTCCGCAGTCCTGACCGGAAGATAGCCATAGTGTGCGTACCACAGACTTCCATCAGAACTATTCGTTTCGGGTGACTCTGGGAGGTCGAATGGATCTTAGCTAACAATTTTTGAACGATTTCAGCGTCGGAATATTCGTCCACATATTTCACGCCGTCAAACTCTCCTGGGAAACTTAGATCCACGAATAAATTCGTGGGCTGCTATAGAGGTTAAAATTCCGGATATGGGTTCGATATCTCAACCTCAGATGAGCAAAGTCCTCTTTTGACATTCGGATTCTGACATTCCCCTGAAGGGGGTCATACCATCTCGGCCATCTGCCTCAAATAGGATAGGGTTTTCTCCGCCTCTTCCCTATCCAGCTTCTGAATGGCAAACCCAGCGTGAATCAGGATATAATCACCAACTCTGACATCTTCCACCAACTGGAGATTGGCTTCACGCTCCACTCCACCCAACTCGACTACCGCCTCGCTGTTTTTAATCTCGATAACCTTCATAGGTATGGCTAAACACATAAGCTACTTCTCACTTGAGTTTGTGCTTGATTGAGATTTGGCATTGGCAACAACAGCCTGTCCCAATGAAATGCCGCCATCATTTGTGGGAACTTGATGATGCAGATAAACCTTGAATCCTTCCCTGTTCAAGCGCTTGAATGCTCTGCTGAGCAGGAACATATTCTGAAAGACCCCTCCACTCAGGGCAACTTCGTTTAACCCTTCTGTTTTATTGATTCTCTTGCACAGATCAACGATTATCTCCACCACGGTATTGTGGAACTTGGCGGAGATAGACGAGATTGAAACACCCTTTTGTAAGTCACTTACCACTTCCTCAATAATTGGGCCAGGATCTATCAGATAAATCTGACCCCCATTCTCTATTTCGTATCCGTAACTTCGACCTTCGAGCTTCGAACCCAGCTCCTGTTCTATTACCATTTCCAACTCCACCGCAGCCTGCCCTTGATAAGTCACCCTGTCTCTCAGACCCAACAGAGAGGAAACAGCGTCGAAAAGCCTGCCCATACTGGAGACCAGGGGGGAGTTTATCCCCTGCTCGATCATCCTCTCTAAAACTTTCCAGTTCTGTTTATCCAATCGAGCGATAAAGTCCAAATCCAGTTGAAGAAACTCTGGGCCAAAGACCTGATACAAATGGGTGGCTGCCATTCGCCAGGGCTCTTTTATCGCCTGTTCCCCTCCCGGAAGGGGAATATATTTTAAGTGAGCAACCCTCTGGAAGTCTACATAATCTGCAATTAAGAATTCACCGCCCCAGATGTTTCCATCCGAGCCAAAGCCGGTTCCATCGAAGGCCACACCGATAACCTTACGATTACTTACGCCGTTGTCGGCCAAACAGGAGGCAATGTGGGCATGGTGATGCTGGATGGGTATGGTATGCAGTTCGGGGTGTAAGGTTTGAAGATTTTTAGCATATTGCGTGGATAGATACTCTGGATGAAGATCGTGGGCAATGATCACCGGCTCAATATCGAATAATTCCCTGAAATGCTCGATCCCCTTCTGAAAAGCCTGGAGAGTCTCCAAATTCTCCAAGTCCCCGATATGATGGCTTACAAAGACCTCATCTCCTTCAGCCAAGGCGAAGGTGTTCTTGAGCTGAGCTCCACAAGCTAAGATCTCCTTTCCAAAGCTAAAGGGAACCCTCAAGGGGGAAGGGACATATCCCCGAGAGCGGCGAATGACCATTTCAGAGTGGACAGTCCCAGTCAGATGTTCACCCCGTAAGACACCAGAGGTCCTACGGGGTTCACCATCCAATGGACCGGGAGGAGATATCCTGGTTACGGAATCGTCGCAGCGGATATGGACATCCCGGTTGTGGAGCAAAAAATAGTCGGCAATGTTTCTTAGTCGGGACATTGCCTCCCTGTTCTCATAAGCGATAGGTTCATCGGAGATATTCCCTGAGGTCATCACCAGAACAGAAATGGGTCCCTGGAACAACAGATAATGAAGGGGAGTATAGGGGAGCATAAAACCCAGGCAAGGGTTATTCGGGGCGACCTTCTCTGAAATAGGCGAAAAAGCCTTCCTGTTCAAAAGAACAATGGGACGCTTCCAGGAGACTAATAACTCCTCTTCTTCAGATGAAACTTCACAATATTCTGTTATTGTCTCCAAGCTGCTGGCCATCAAGGCAAAGGGTTTATTTTCCCGGTATTTTCTTCCCCGTAATTCTCCCACTGCCCTATCATTTGTGGCATCGCAGGCCAGATGAAAACCACCTAAGCCTTTTATGGCAACGACCTTTCCCTCGTGAAGCAATCTGACCGTCTCCCTCACCACCCCTGCCCCTGAGCGCTGAGTTGTCCCTGAATTGTGAACTAATGTGACCTGTGGGCCACACTGGGGACAAACGTTGGGCTGAGCATGGAAACGCCGGTTAAGGGGATCATCGTATTCCTCCTGGCATCGAGGACACATACCAAACTTCTTCATAGTGGTTTTGTCTCGATCGTAAGGAAGGTTCCTAATAATGGTAAAGCGTGGGCCGCAATTTGTGCAATTGATGAAGGGGTAAAGATAGCGTCGATTGGGAGGATCAAGAAGTTCCTTAAGGCACTCTGGGCAGGTGGCGATATCTGGAGAAACTTGGGTTTTTATCTTAGATTGGGCAATACTGGGAGAGATAATAAATTGCCCATCATTTTTTACGGGCAATAGACAGGTAGAGAGGCTGGATATCTCTGCCTGAGGTGGGGGAAAGGTCTTTAGAGTTTTCAGGAAATCATCTATGTCTTCTGAATCGCCCTCTACTTCTATGACCACCCCTTCCGATGTGTTGGAAATCCAGCCGGAAAGATCCCTTTCCTTAGCATAGCGATAAACAACAGGACGAAATCCGACGCCCTGGACCCTTCCTTTAATATCAATCCTCAATCGTTTGTCACTCTCCTGAGGATCTAAAATACTCCTCTTTTTCAGAGGAGCTCGTTGAAAAATTCCCCTTTTGGTATTCTCTTCACACAATTTCGATTCTTTTGGCCTGAGGAAGTCTCTATTCACCCCCATTCTTAATCACACTCCCCAGGATAATCTGAGCTGCCGAAGCCTTAGCGCAACTTCCAGGCAATCTAATCTTATCGTAATTTTACTCTCCTTCCATATTCTCTATGTACACATCTTTCCCTTTAGTAATCTCGATGTTAACACTGCCGCAGGCAGGACAACCTGAAGTAGGACTCTGTTGAGTGACTATCGTCTTTTGACAATCCTTACACCTTGCTGTAAGGGGTTCTTCGATAAGTTCTAATTCTGCTCCTGCGGCGATACTCTTCGGAAAGATGTGGTCGATGAAGCTATGCCTCAGGAAGTCCTTGTCAATACCTGAGGCAACCCCTACTTTCACTCTGATCTTTGTTACGCTTTTTAGACTATTCTCCCTTGCCTTTTCTGCTATAATCTTAAATAAATCCTGTGCGATACCTAACTCATGCATTCTATTAACCGCTCCTCTATTTG
Organism: Candidatus Latescibacterota bacterium; assembly: GCA_030608245.1. Lineage (GTDB taxonomy): Bacteria > Latescibacterota > MVCY01 > MVCY01 > MVCY01 > MVCY01. The sequence continues at coordinate 4,338 of JAUWEO010000042.1, read as the reverse complement.
CCTCAGAGCCTGCTTCACTGGTTCTGACAGCCCGTTACCCATCTTCAAATTTTCTGGCTGGATACCCAATACCAAGATATCTGCTCCGGTCTCTTGTTCCAGATACTCAAGAAACATAGTTGGCGAGATATCGTGCGTCGTAAGACCACGTCTTGATATATCGCCCTTGACCAAAATCTCATACTCCCCAGGTTTCTTAGCTAAATGGAGCGCATCAATAATCAAAATGGTATCGGGCTTCTCCTTCACAATCTTGCCGGCATAATTTTCAGGCGCATTCCCGACATCAAGACATACCGCTCCTACATTGCCCTTTAATCTCTCAATAAGGGCTGGACCCAGGCCATCATCTCCACGCAGGGCATTACCAATACCTACGATGACAACCTTTCCTCTGAATATGTCTTTGGGAATTGTTTGCGTTATTCTTTGGTAGTAAGTGTAGTTTCTCTTCTGCAACGGGCGCAGAGAATTTTTACTCTGTCAGACCGCCCCTTGTCTTTCATTGCAGACACAATATTCTCATCTACTATTCCGAGGCTTTTGAGGCGGGATAGATAGAGGGTAGGATTTGAATAAGCCAGTTCTCCTATCTTTTCGGATATCCATTTCAAGTGGTCTTTGCAGGCAATCGGCGAGCCGCATATCTCACAGAGTTGTAGTTCCTTATCAATTGTCTCATAGGATTCTTCTTTTCTGTCAAAGAAGGAAAGCTCCCAATCGTTGGATAATTTGATTCCCTCATGGTCAGCGATACACGCCGCCTCGCACTGTCCGCAGAATATGCATACGTCCGTATAGTGAATTATCGTTCGCTTTGCATTACCATTATCCCCAACTACATCCTGGTGGGCAATTGCCTCTACCGGACATACTTCTTCGCAAGCCAGGCAGCCCACACAATTTTCCTCATCAAACTTGGGTTGCCCCCTGAAATTTGGATGTGGCTCATGCGGCTCCTTAGGAAATTTGGACGTATAAGGCCCCTTTATCACTGCCTTTATCGCTTCTGTCAATTCTCTGATCTTCGGTAATTTCATGGCTGTCTGCTAAATCTCTCCCTCTTTATCCTCAGCATACTTATCAACAACGCTGCCTTTCCAGAGTTTTACTCCAGCTCTATGTGCACCCCTGGCTATTGCGTGTGCCGCCACTGGTGCAGTCAGCACAAGGAATACTATACATAAAAGTGCTTTTAACCCAGCAGCACTGAATCCCACTACAAGAAATGTCCCAAAGAGTATACTGCAGGTGCCTATTGTAACACATTTCGTAGCTGCCTGTAAGCGATTGTATACGTCCGGCAGACGCACCAGACCTAAGCATCCGAAGAAGTCAAAAGCCAAACCCAAACTGATAAATATCAGACCTATAATACTACTCATCAAAGCCTCTTCCTTCCAAATGTTTGGAGAGCGCCAGACTGCTGATAAAGCTCTGAAGCGCCCATGCTATACCTATATCGATATACCAAGATCTGCCCGTTGAAATAGTCAATATGGCACAAAGACCTACCACCAGAATACCTAAAATGTCTATAGCGACTAACCTGTCAGCGCTCGTGGGCCCCCTCAATATACGATAAAGGGAGAGGATACTCGCCAGAATGATAATGTAAAGGCCCCTTCCTAAGAACCCAACATACGGAAGGTCAGGATAAAAAAGGAACGGAAACGGCCTTATCAGTATTAAGGCGATAATCACCACCAAAATAACCGCACCTATAGACCATCTCAGCATCTTCACCCCGTTAGAATTTCTCACTTTTTACCCCAACATTTTTATAGCACTTCATCACATAATATCTTGCAGTAATTCCAACCTAACCCCGTTACAATTCTAACGGGGCTCATGTTTCTACCTTATTCAAAGATTCTCCTCAATATCCTCTCAAAACGCTCGACAATGATCTTTGTAGCAGATTCCACATCCTTTGCCTTAACATCAATCCAGTGCACATACAAAACACCGTTATCTCTGTCAATATCAACACACAGGGTCCCTGGTGTCAGCGTTATAGAGTTAGCCAAAAATGTAAGTCCTGTATCGGTCTTTAGGTTGGTTTTCACCTTTACAATTCCCGGACTTATCGGCAATCGCGGGTGTGCAACACGATAGGCAACATCCACGTTTGCCTTGAAGCATTCCCATAGAAACACGGGCAGATAATAGGCAAGAAAATACCAATACCGCAACGGATGTTTCAGGACGTGGGGCCTTTTCACGAATAAATCTCCCGTCATATATGCTACAAAAAGGGCTATGAAGATACCCACGACAAGATGTTGCCAATCCGGCACCCAGTTTAACAAGGACCACACCAAAAGTGCTACAATAAATAGAACTATTCTGCTCTTCATTTATTGCCCACCCTTTAAAACTATAGCAGCATATTTTATGCCCTCTAACAGGGCCTCTGAGGCTGGCCGGAGGAAAACTCCGCTCACGCTTCGAAGAAATAGTACACCTCCCACCAAACAGATAAATGCCAATGTCCCCATCGACAACTTCATAAAGAAAGGCACCTCTTTTATCTGGCTCCACTTCTCTCGCAAACTACCGAAAAACGCATATTTCAGAACCTTCATATACATTGCTAAGGTCAATACGCTCACCAAAACAGCCAAGAACGCATATCCATAGCGGCCGGCCTGCACCGCTGCTATTATAATAAGCAGTTTACTCCAGAATCCGCTGAAAGGCGGAATACCTGTGATAGACATGGATGCTATGATGTTCGTCGCACTTGTCACGGGCATCTTCTTAGACAGTCCTCCCATCTGCTGTAAATCGCGCGTTCCGGTCGAATATTCTACAGCTCCTGAATTTAAAAATAGCAACGACTTAAATACCGAATGGTTGAAGAGGTGAAAGAGCCCTCCTAATATTCCCAACGGTGTGCCCAGGCCAATACCCAGAACAATATAGCCTATCTGACTTATAGAAGAGTAGGCTAGAAGTCGTTTAAAATCCCATTGCCCAATGGCCAACAATCCACCTATGACCATTGATAGTGCTCCTAAGAACATCAGTATCGAGGAGATAGTGGGGCTCATCCCAATTACATTATAGAATATTCTACACAACGTATAGACACCCAGCGATTTTATCAACACACCTGAGAGCATTGCCGATATTGGCGCCGGCGCAGATGGATGGGCATCCGGCAACCAGGCATGGAAAGGAACAAGCGCTGCCTTGAGCCCAAATCCCATTATAAATAGAACACTGACCATAAGAGTAATATTCTTTGGGCCTTTCTCTGCCAAAACGGTTGCCATGTCAGCCATATTCAATGTTGAGGTGTAGCTATATAAAAGCGCAATGCTGAGGAGGATAAAGAGCGACCCCAGTGTGCTCATAACCGCATACTTAAATGCCGCCTCCAGTTCATGTCGTTCTGTCCCGAAGGCAACCAGAGCATAACTTGCTACGGAGGCTATCTCCAAAAATACAAAGAGATTGAACATGTCGCCCGTGATGACAACACCGTTCATCCCCCCTACCATCAACAGGAATAATGTATAGAATTTCCATTTGGAAGTGAATTTCTCCATATAATTTATTGAATATACCGCAATAGAAAATGCCACTAAATTAACAGTAACAAGCATAAATGCTGCAAAACCATCCAATACCATTGCTATTCCAAATGGAGGCTTCCAGGCACCCACGCTGTATACAACAACTCCCTGTGTATTCACTATGCGGACAGCCAAAAGAGAAAGAACAAACAGAATCAGGGTGGTCAAGCTACCCATAATGTCTGAGAACCATTTTAACCTCTTTCCGATGATCGAGGTCAAAAACGCGCCAGCCAGCGAGATAATGACAAAAAGCGGTAGTATGTTATTTGCCCCCATCATCCTCTCAACTCCCTGATTTTGGTAATATCAAAGGTCCCGTATTTCTCATAGATTCTCATAGCAATAGCCACAAGCACTGCCGTAGTCGCCAACCCGATAACGATTGAGGTGAGTACCAGTGCCTGCGGGAGCGGGTCAACCATATTGACGATCTCTGCCTCAGGAGAGAAAATAGGAGCACGACCTTCCATACGATAGGCCACCAAGATAAAAAACAGATTAACCGCGTATTCTGCTATAATAACCCCCACGATGATCTTAATGATATTACGCTTCCTCAACATACAATACACACCGAGAGAAAAGAGCACAAGACAGAGTAGGTAAATGGTCATTCCTTCTTCTCCGGTTCAAGTTTTAACAAAACCAGGGCAACAAATATGGCAAAAAGTCCCGCCCCAACCTTTAAGCTTATCGCAATGTTACAAAGGGGGATAATGCCCGCTGAGAATAACTTGAAGGGTTCTCCCTT
>JAUWEO010000121.1 GCA_030608245.1 Candidatus Latescibacterota bacterium | reverse complement strand
GTTGGTCTATTTCCTGAGTCGAAAACGGGGCAAAAAACTTCTGGGTGTTCTTTGCGCTCCTCAGCAGAGTGCAACCGATTTCCAGGGGGAGGAAATGGCAGTTTCAGTTGAGGGGAAGGAACTCTCCCTGAGAAGTTCCCCTCTCACCCACGGCAATGCCCTTGCTCTGCGCAGAGTCCTGGAGTTCCTTCAGCCCAGACTGGCAGGCCTGCGCACCTCCGCCGGATTGGGTGATCGACTGGGTCTGGCTACCCCCGGGCATGTACGAGCGGCTCAAGGCAAGGGACTGGCTGTCTTCTTCGCCCAACAATCCATCCGAGAGATGTCCCGCACCGGACGCACCCCAGAGCAGGTGCTGAACGATGCCACCTGGGGACTCTTTCAGGAGGGCTGGAGAGAAGGGTTCGGAGCCGATGCCGACCACCTCAAGACACCCGAGGATGTAGATGCATGTATCGCAGCCGGGTTCACCCTGTTCACCGTAGACCCCGGCGAATATGTGGACGATGCCGCTGACACCGACCCCTCTCCTGTGCTGACAGAGAAAATCGACACTCTGCCCTGGGAGGATTTGGAGACGAACCGGGAAGACTTGCAACGCGACTATGTGGAAAAGCGATTTAAAGCCGGACAGTTTGCTTTTTCCTTCGACGAGGAGAATCTCCTGCGGGCAGCGGTCAAATATGGCCGGGCCGTGGCTCACACCGTGCGGATGTATCGCCACCTAGCCAAGGGCATCGGGAAAAATGCCTTCGAGCTGGAAGTCTCTGTGGATGAAACAGAAACACCCACCACTCCTCTGGAGCACCTCTTTGTGGCCTGCGAGCTTAGACGCTTAGACGTGGAATGGGTAAGTCTCGCCCCTCGCTTTGTGGGGCGGTTTGAAAAGGGAGTGGACTACATCGGAGACCTCCAGGCGTTCGAAGATGAGTTCACCCGTCACGCGGCCATCGCCCGCGAGTTTGGCCCCTACAAGCTCAGCATCCACTCGGGGTCGGACAAGTTCAGCATCTACCCTATCGCTGCCCGAGCGAGCGAAGGATTGGTGCACCTGAAGACCGCTGGCACCAGCTATTTAGAGGCACTCAGGGCAATTGCCCTACTGGAGCCTGAGCTCTTCCGCCAGATTGCTGCCTTCGCCAGAGAACACTATCCTCAGGATCGCGCCAGCTACCATGTCTCAGCCGAACTCTCCCATGTGCCCGATCCTCATAATTCGGACGATGAAGCCTTGAAGGAGATGCTGGATGAGTTTCACTCCCGGGAGGTGCTTCACGTCACCTACGGCTCAGTACTGGACAGATTCGGAGAGCAACTGCTGGAGGTGCTGCGAAAGGACGAAGAGACCTATTACCAAATACTGGAACAGCACATAGGAAGACATCTGGCGCCCTTCTCTGGTTCGTAGTTGGTATAGCCATTAAGCCACGAAGACACCCCGATACGGTCATTCCCTGTTGAATATTGCTTCGGATTCCACAGGGTAGACTTCCTTACGGGGCAGGCAAAGACACAAAGGAAACCGAATCAAGACATTTATCATTTGATCTTCGTGTCTTGGTATCTTCGTGGTAAAACAATTTGTCAACCCAAGGAGAGTTAAGATGGCAAAGATCAAGTTATTGCTGTTCACCGGTGGAGAGATCCACGACTACAAAGCCTGTGGTGAAGCTATCTTAGGTGCCCTGAAGCAGGCCGGCCATTTTGAGATCACCCGGGTGGAAAATGACCTTTCGGCGCTGGAGGCCCCGAAGCTCAACCCTTACGATGTGATAGTCTTCTACTATACGGTGGGTACTCTCTCTGATGCTCAGGAAAAAGGTCTGCTTGATTTCGTCGCCAGTGGCAAAGGGTTCGTAGGTATTCACCCCGCTGCCGATTCTTTCCGGAACTGTTCAGAGTATCGAGCTATGGTCGGAGGCTCATTTGTTACCCATCCCCACTACCGTCAGTATCAGGTTAGTGTGACCGACTCAGAACACCCTATTACCAAAGAACTTGAGGAGTTCTTCGTCACCGACGAGCAATATATCCTGGCTTATGACCCCCGAGTACGGGTGCTGTGCTATGCCCTATGGAAGGGAAGAGCAATGCCTGTTGCTTGGACCAAGGACTGGGGCAAGGGGCGGGTGTTCTACCTTGCTTTAGGTCACGATCCCCAAGCCTGCCGTGACAATAACTTCCGGCTGCTTCTGGAGCGGGGAGCCCTGTGGGCAGTAACACAAGAAGCGAAATGACAATTTGATTCGGTTATCTATCTTGGAGAAACTCGAGTCCTTTGTAAAAAGAAGATTGCTTTTAGCATCTTTCTGCCTTGGCCTGCGGAGGAGTTTGTAGTGCCGGCTGGCGCGAGTCCTGGAACCAGCCCTGAATCGTCTCCACCATTCCCTGAACAGAGTCAAAGGCATGCACTTGGGTGGGCAGAGAGTCTAAGAATACCTTTCCGTACTTTTTGACAAGGGCACGAGTATCTAAGATAACGATAACTCCTCTGTCGGTCTTGCTGCGGATCAATCGGCCAAATCCCTGCCGGAATTTAATCACCGCCTCAGGCAGAGAATAGTGCAAGAAGCTGTTAATTCCCATTTTCCCCAACCTTTCAATGTGAGCGGCAACAATGGGTTCAGTCGGCACGGCAAAAGGGAATTTCACAATCAGCAGCACTTCCAGGGCCTCTCCGGGCAGGTCTACTCCCTCCCAAAAACTCTCTGTTCCCAGGAGCATAGCTCCAGGATATTCCACAAACTGGGCCACAATATTGGAACGAGAACCATCCAAACCCTGACCTAACAAAGATATCCCCTCCATATTGGCAAACTCGTTGAGCCCCTCGTAGGTCTGATTCAACATCCGGTAAGAAGTGAAGAGCACCAAGGTTCTTCTTTTCACCTTTTGGAGAAGCTCGCCTGTCAGTTCCTTGATTGCCTTCTGAAAGTCTGATGACTTAGGCGAAGGAAAGGAAGAGGGGATACAAACCAGGACTTGCCTGTCGTAGTCAAAGGGAGAACCAAGGGCAAGACTTCTCACTCTGGCCTGGTCTGTCAAACTGATACCCACTCTTTCAGCGAAGTAGCTGAAATCGTTCTGTTCGGCTGTCGTCTCTGAGGGCACGGTGAGAGTGGCTGAGGTAAAAACGGCGCTCCTCAAGTTGCTGTAGAGCTCCGAGGCTAAGAGCTCAGAGATGTTCAAGGGGGCAGATAGAATGCGCAGATCAAAGCTCTCTGGTTGGGTGGGCAATTCCAGCCAGTAGACCCAATCTTCTTCTCCAGCCGAGGTCAGAAACAGCAGGTCATCGTAAAGCTCCTGACAATCTGCCAGTCTGGCGTTAATTTCTGCTGTAACCTCATCCTGGTTTCCAAAAGTATCTCTGGGAAGCTCTAATAGCCACTGAGAAAGCTGGAAAAGTCCAGCGGCAAGTTTCCCCAGCAAATCTCCGAAGGTCTCTGTCTCGGCCGCCAGAGTGTGGGCCACTTGGTCTTGTTCCTTGAATCTGATCTTCCGGGAGTAATTAGTCTCAATCTCTTCAGGAAATCGGTCACCTAGCCAGCCGAGCAAAAGGGAAAACACCTCTCTGGTTTCCTGCCAGACCGATTGGGAGAGGTCAATAAGCCGTTCCACCTGTGGCAAAAAAGCCTTTGATTGGAGGGCTTGAGAACCCCTTTTGGTCAGTTGATTTCGGAGGAAGGCCAGGGTGCCGGTCTCGGTCAGTCCTTTGAAATAGAGACGGCCGGTAAGCGTTTTGAGTCTCCAGATATTCACCTGTCGCCCCAAATACTGGGCGGCAATCTTCTCGATGTTGTGGGCTTCGTCAAAGATCAGGTTCTGATAAGGGCCGAGGATACCGTTCTCTAAGCACAGATCAGAGAAGAGCAAGGAATGGTTGACCACCACAATGTGAGACCGTAGGGCTTCGCGCCTCACCTTCATCACGAAGCACTTCTGATAGTATTTACACTTTTGCCCCAGACAGTAATTGCTTTCGGCACAGAGTTTACTCCACAAAGGTTTGGACCTGAATCCACTGTTTTCAGCAATATCTCCAGTTTGCGTTTCCTCTAACCAGGCTACTAAGGGAAGCAACTCTCGCCTCTCCTGGGGGGAGAAAGCTATTTCTATCTGGTTCAGAGCAGTGTACCATTTACTAAGACAGATGTAATTGGAGCGCCCTTTCAGCAGCACCGATCGGAAGGGGATGTCCAAGATACGGGAAAGCTCTGGGAGGTCTTTGTGAAAAAGTTGCTCTTGGAGGTTCTTGGTTTTGGTGGACACGATAACCCGGTCGCGATTTTGCACTGCCCAGTAGATAGCCGGCACTAAGTAGGCCAGAGATTTTCCCACTCCGGTGCCTGCCTCAATCATCAGCAACTCGGCGCGGTTGAAAGTCTCAGCCACTGCCTTGACCATAGCCAACTGTTCTTCTCGCTTCTCATAACCATTCAACTGCTGCTGCAGGAGACCGTTGGCGTCGAAGACCGAAAGGACGGATTTCAGATCCAGCTCCTGCGAAGATTCTTCCTCACCAGGCAAGGGTTCCATTGCCTCTCTGCCACCTATGTTGAACAATTCTGTAAGGTAGGTTGTATCTATCCCTTTCAATTTGATTTTCGTGAGCATAGACTGCTTGGCAACCACATGGGCAATCTCAGCAAGCAGTTCGGTCAGGCTGGAGTCTGTTCCCTGGATTATGTTAACCATCCTTTGGATGTTGGCCAAGTCTCTTTCTAACAGTAGGTCCACCAATCTAAGGAAGATCGACGCCACTGCCCGGGCGTCACTTGCTGCTCGATGGGCAGGCTGTTTCATCTGAAAAAAGCGCGTCAGGGTCTGCAGTTTGTGGTTTACCAATCTGGGTAGCACCAGTCGCGCCAATTCAAGCGAATCACAGATCTGTTGTGAAAAACAAAGCTCTGAATGTTTCTGGAGAAAGGAGAGATCGAAAGGGGCGTTGTGAATAACTACGGGGAACTCTCCGACGAACTCGGTAAAGGAGGGAGTGACTTGCTCTAATGGAGGCGAATCTCTCACCATCTCCTCGGAGATACCTGTCAGCCGGGTAATAATGGGGGGAAGGAAGCCCTCTGGTTTGATCAACTGGTCGAATTCAGCTGTAATCTCCCCTTTTTCCACCTTGACCGCACCGATTTCGATTATCTCAGCCTGCTTAGGGTCAAGACCGGTTGTCTCCAGGTCGAGGGCGACGAATCTATCCCAGGCTGATTTTTTCAAGCTAACATGCTCCTTAGTAGCATATTGATTCTTGTCAGATTTTGCCGAAAGAGTACCGAAATACAACCTTCAGGTTGTCACAGTCTTACGAGAGTGAATTCTGTTCACAACAATAGACATTACCCCAGCTCGATGTGGATGTTATCATCCACATCGGTCCAACGCAGGACCGTATTGGTGATGGACAGGAGTGCTAACTCCTGAAGTTGTTCAGCAAAAGTGCCCATTTCTAGCGTTAGCTCAGCCAAGGTCTCATCAGCTTACTGATCACATCCTTGGGGCCGCACCCCACTGGATCTGAATACAAATCCCAGAGGTATAAACCGGCCTTACTGTGGAGACGACCCGCCGGGTCGTCTCCACAACATCATCCTCTTCTCTATCTGACAACCCCATTTTCCGACGGAATCTGACCAATGACTCCTTCCAGCATCCGTCCAATCGCTTCAAGCACCGTCTCAGGTGTTATCTGCTCCATACACTGGCGATGCTTGAGGATGCACCTCTTTTCTCCGTGGAGGCTGCAAGGACTGCAA